>NZ_JADAKK010000052.1 GCF_020278625.1 Wolbachia endosymbiont of Mansonella ozzardi | reverse complement strand
ACAGTAGATCCTAGTATCAACTGCTGGAATGACGAAAAAAGTCACTTGGATGACAAGAGAAGGGGCCACTTAGTTGACACTCTCTTGGCAGAGATTGCTCACAACAGTTATGAAATAGCGGTGCTCTTTTAAGAAGCACCATTTAGCTAAAACTGTTTTTGAGGCTTTTAGTACCTTTGGGTTGTAGATACTTTAACAGAAGGCTAGTACGCTTCTACGAAGTGGGGCATGCTTTTACTGTTCCTGGTGCTATTTTTGAAACAACCGCAGGAGCGCCAAAAAACACAGCAGTAAATGCACCTAGTGCAAAAAGCGCTGGCCATGGCATTCTACCAAATATAGCAAGTAAAGCCGCACCAATTATCACTATCGTAATCATTGGTCCGCCTAGACTTTGAGTATATTTTATTATATTGCATATTACTGTTGATGTTGCATCATCATCAGTATTAGCACTTGCATCAAATGCAAAGGAGAGAATTAAAGCTACAAATAAAAGAAATTTTTTCATTATACCTCCAATAATTTCACATTTTATGCTACTTCGCTTTGATTAAATTTGAGTAAATGATGCTTAGCATCATTTACTCAATACCTTTCTACTTACAAACATATTTTCCTGATCCTGGAATATCCTCTTGCAATGTTTTCCCGAAATCGCATATTGTGCACTTAGTCGCTGTGTTTGACGCTATTTTTGAAACGACATCATGAGCACCGAAGAACACAGAGGTAAATATCTAGTGCAAAGAGCGCTGGCTATGGCATTCTCCTAAATATTGCGAGCAGTGCTGCACCTAATTATCACTATTTTTATCATTGGTCCATCCAGGCTTTGAGTATAGTTTATTATACTGCATATCACTGATGATGTTACATCTAGAGCACTAGCATCAAATGTAAATGAAAGGATAAAAACTACAAGTAGAAGAAATTTTTCCGTTATGTCTCCAAAAATTTTTACTTTTTATGCTACTCAGCTTTGATTGAATTTAGATAAATGATGCTAGAAGTATTACTCACCTAAAACTTGAGGCTTTTTAGTTAATCAGCTTTGCCAGAAGATTAGCGTTTTTCTACGGGGTGCATGCCTGTGCTGTACCTGGTGCTATTGCTGTTACAATCTTTGGTGCACCAAAAACACAGCAGTAAATGCTCCGAATGCGAAAAGAGCAGGCTAGGGCATTCTACCAAATATTGCAAGCAAAGCTGCACCCATTATTACTACTGTGATTATCAGTCCACCTATGCTTTGGGTATATTTTACTATGCTGCATATCACTTCTTATGTTTCATCACCTCAAGTTTTACTCTGCTTTAGGAGCGTTTGCATCAAGCACAAAAGAGAGGATTAAAGCTATAAATAGAAGAAATTTTTTCATTATGTCTCCAATAACCTTATGCTAGATTTTCCCTTGTGTTTATTAAATTTAAGTTAAGGGTGTTAGTAAATTTATCACACTATCAATCTAACTTCGGTACTATTTTATTTTTAGCCAAATCAATTGAGTCAAGCTGTAAAATCTGTTAAAGTTGATTTTACCAAAGGCACCCTTAGCTCAGTTGGACTAGAGCATTTGACTACGGATCAAAAGGTCGGGCGTTCAAATCGCTCAGGGTGCACAATGTTTTTAGTCTATGAGGAAAACAGAGGTCACACTTGAAATCGATACACGAAGTACCTATCTTTAAAGGTTAAATACTGAACTATTGTATATGAGCGCAAAAGACTACTATGAACTGCTGGAAGTAGGCAGAAATGCTAGTGTTGATGAGATAAAAAAAGCATATAAGAAATTAGCGTTAAAGTATCATCCAGATAGAAATCCTGGTAATAAAAAAGCAGAGGAAAAATTTAAAGAAATAACGGCTGCGTATGAAGTTCTGTCTGACCCTGAGAAAAAGGCAAGTTATGATCGTTACAGACATGAAGATGGTAATTTTGGCGGATTTGATTTTAGCCAAGCTACAGGAGACTTTAGTGACATATTCAACGACTTTTTTGGCGGAGGATTTGGAGGATCAAGTAGATCAAAAGCAAAGAGAAGCACAGTAGGAGTGCCTGGGTCGGACTTGCGTTATGATCTTGAAATTACCCTAGAAGACGCATTTAAAGGAATACGAGTGCCTATACATTACGCTACAAATGTAAAATGTGACACGTGTCAAGGTACAGGTAGCGAAGGAACGATCAAACCAATTCAGTGTCACATGTGTCAAGGAAGCGGTAGGATCAGGACCCAACAGGGCTTTTTTACAATCGAGAGAACATGTACCACATGTTGTGGAGAAGGGGAAATAATACAGAATAAATGCAAAAAATGTGGTGGAAATGGACGCAGAAGAGATGAAGTAAATATATTAGTTTCAATTCCAAAAGGCATAGAGAAAGGCGCTAAGGTAAGGCTAAGTGGTAAAGGAGAAGCTGGAGTAAGAGGTGGAAAAAGCGGAGATTTGTATGTATATGTTAAAATCGCTCCACACAAGATTTTTACTCGAGATAAAGCAGATTTACATTGTAAAATGCCTATAAGAATGACGTTAGCAGTGCTTGGTGGTGAAATCGATGTCCAGTCAATCGATGGGGCTAAAATAAAAGTAAAGGTTCCTGAAGGCATCCAAACCGGTACTAAACTACGCTGTAGAGAAAAGGGTATGCCATATATGAACTCAAATGTACGTGGTGATTTGTACGTGCAGGTAATAGTTGAGACTTTAAATCCAAAGAACTTAACTGAAAAACAAATTGAGCTGTTGAAAGCGCTTGAAGAAGAAAATGCAAACATGCAACGGCAATCTGAAGGGCTCTTTAGTAAGGTAAAAAAAAAATAGGAAGTTTGCTCAATAATATCAAAGGTAGTTAATTATTTTCTAGTTCCACCCACTATCTCTTGATGCTTGACACCTTCTCAACCTTTATTCTAGCTTTACTAAAAGTAAAGTATTTTAAATATAATTACAATGTCTAAATTTAAGGTATAGGGATAAATTCTAAAGTTAGGAAAGTTTTTAGTGTTTTCCTTATAATATTATTTATTTCCTTTTCTCATATGAGCAGTGCTGCTGATAGTGTTGATGCAACCACCAAAGTAATATGCAATGCCATTAAATACGTTTGGAGAATAGGTGGACCTTTTATGACTATAGTTAATAATAGGTGTGGCTTTGCTTGCGATATTCGGTAGAATGTCATGGTCTGCTCTTTTTGCACTCGGTATATTTTGCGCTGTGTTTTTTGGTGCAAAAGCTATTGCGACAAAAGTAATCGGTGGTGTAGGTGGTACTGGAAGTGCTTCCATCATGGATAAATGTGGAGCGGAAGAAAAGAAATAAATTCTTTTTCTAACAAATTGCTTCCATTGTACACATTACAACTGATAGTTGTTGCTTCGCACTTCTGATATCAAATTGCTTCATTAATAATAAAAAAATACTTCCCTTTCTCTGAGAAATCTGTTATGTTTAATTTAATTACTGGTTTTCATTGTTTCTAGAGTATTTTCCCTTGATAGCTATTTTATGGTGAATTTGTCAGTAATTTTTTTGGTTGTTACGCAGCAAAGTCTGCTGGAATTAAATTTTTAGGCTGGATTTTATGGTTAAGTATATATAAGTAATTTGATATGAAAAGGACCCAATACAATAACTTAGTCTCATCTTATGCTAGAGCGCTGTTTTATATCTCAGAAGATAAACTAGGTACTACAAGAAAAGAAGTAGAATTTTTGTTGACTTCTTTCAAAAATCAACGCGATATTTTTATATACCTATCTCATCCTATGATTTCTCTTGCACGAAAAAAAGAAGCGATACTCTCTATAAATGAAAACTTAACTGAGAACTTAGTAAAATTTATTATGGTTATATCTGCGAACAGGCGCTCTGATTTATTAATCCTGATATTAGAAAAATTCTTAAGTCTTGTGAGAGAAAATGAAAATGAATTGGAAGTTATTATAAAGTCAGCAGAGGCTTTGAAAGAACCAGATATAAAAATAATTGCTGAATCTCTAAGCTTCCTTGGTAAAATAACAAAGGTAAGTAACGTGGTTGACGCTTCTATACTCGGTGGTTTTGTGGTGAAGTATGGTTTTAATTTGGTTGATGCTTCGCTGAAAAGTTACTTAGATAGATTGGTTGATTTGAGTAAAACGGAAATATTGAAAATAAGGAATTGTGTATGAAAAACGGTATAAATGCTTCTGAGATAGTAAACATAATAAAAGAAAAAGTCGAGGCGTTTGATAATCCTGTAAAGCGAGAAAATATAGGTGAAGTGATTTCAGTAACTGATGGTATTGCATTGGTTTACGGACTTGAAAAAGCAAAATTTGGTGAAAAGGTATTCTTTGCAAATGGTATAGAAGGAATAATTTTTGATTTAGATCACGATATAGCTGGAATAGTGGTGCTTGGTAATGATCGTGATGTCAAAGAGGGAGATATTGTAAAATGCAGTGGTAACGTTGTGCAGGTTCATGTAGGGCATGAATTATTGGGAAGAGTCGTAAATGCATTAGGTTATCCTATAGACAATGGCGGGGAGATTAGAGCCAAAAGCAAAATGGACATGGAGTCTAAGGCACCAGGAATTATTGATCGTAAATCTGTGCATGAACCTCTGCAGACCGGAATTAAGATTATAGACTTACTAATTCCAATAGGTAGAGGACAGCGCGAATTGATTATTGGCAATAGACAAATCGGGAAAACTACTATTGTGCTTGATACCATCATTAATCAGAAGAAAATTAATGATGAAGTGGACGAAAACCAAAAAGTTTACTGTGTTTATGTTGCTATTGGGCAAAAGATTTCAACAGTAGCAAAAGTGGTAAATAAGCTGAAAGAAAGTGGGGCACTGGAATATACAACTGTAGTTGTGGCTAGTGCATCTGACTGTGCACCTATGCAATTTTTAGCACCTTATGCCGGTTGCACCATAGGAGAGTTTTTCCGTGATAATGGAATGCATTGCTTGGTGGTGTACGATGATTTATCTAAGCACGCTGTGGCATATAGGCAGATGTCTTTATTATTGAGGCGTCCTCCTGGCCGTGAAGCTTATCCTGGAGATATATTCTATGTACATTCCCGTTTGCTTGAAAGAGCTGCCAAAATGTCTGATGAAAAAGGGCAGGGGTCTCTAACTGCTTTGCCAATTATCGAAACTCAAGCTGGTGATGTATCTGCATATGTTCCAACTAACGTAATTTCGATCACCGATGGACAAATCTTCCTAGAGTCCGAATTATTTCATAAAGGATTTCGCCCTGCGGTAAATATAGGTTTATCAGTTTCACGGGTTGGTTCTGCTGCACAATTGAAACCTGTGAAAAAAGTTGCTGGTTCTATAAAGCTAAGTTTGGCTCAATATAGAGAGTTAGAAGATTTCGCAAAATTTGGTTCTGATCTCGATGCTAGTGTTCAACTATCCTTAAACAAGGGTAAATATCTTGTTGAGTTATTAAAGCAAAGACAGCATTCACCTATGCCAATAGAAGAGCAAGTGATGCTGATGTATGTCTTTTCTAATCTATATGATCAGTTAAGCAAGGTACAAATAAGCGATGTCAATAAGTTTGAATATGATCTTATCAATTATTTTCATGCTGTGCACCCTGGAGTTTTAAAAAAGTTGTCAAGCAACATGAATGATGATATAAAAGACGATATTTTCAATATTGTGAGTAATTTTGTTACTCAATTTAATTACGTTTAGGTGGTAGTTATGGCTTCATCAATTGTTAATAAGTTTCCTATGACAAGGGAAGGTTTTGAACATATGCAAGCCGAGCTTGAGAAATTAAGGGAAGAAAAGCCTTCCATTATACAAGCTATTTCTGATGCACGTGATCAAGGTGATTTATCTGAAAATGCAGAGTATCATGCTGCACGAGAAAGGTTAGGTTTTATTGAAGGACGTATAATGGAGTTAGAAAACAAGATTTCACACGCAGAAGTAATAGAAGTGAAAAGCTTGTCTGGCGATTCAGTAATGTTCGGCACAACCGTAACATTAAGCATGCTTAGCAATGATGGTAGTGAAGCAGAATATATTTATAAAATTGTAGGTGAGTATGAAGCTGATGTTTCAAAACAGTTGATATCTACTAGTTCACCTTTAGGTAGTGCTTTAATTGGTAAAAAAGTTGGCGAATATGTGGAAGTGGTAGTGCCAAGTGGAGAGAAGTTGTACAAAGTAGTTAAGATTGAATTTAAATAAATATGGTACAGACCACTTATGCATCAATGAGTCTATCTAGCATTTCTCCTGTGGAAGATGTGCTAGAGGATGCCCGTTCTGGTAAGTTATTTATTTTAGTTGATGATGAGGATAGAGAAGATGAAGGTGATCTAATTGTCTTAGCTGAAAAACTAGAGCCAAAACATGTAGCTTTTATGGTTAGGTATGGTACTGGCATTGTATTTTTAGCTATGGCAAGGCCTCATATGAGTAGGCTAGGCCTTGAGTTTATGAGGAAAAGCAATGTAGATGGAAAGCTTATTCCCCACACTGCATTTACTACATCAATTGATGCACGTTATGGTATTACAACAGGCGTTTCTGCTCATGATAGAACACACACAATACTTACCGCTATTGATGAAAAGAGCACTAAAGACGATATTATTACTCCCGGTCATGTTTTTCCTATTATTGCAAACGATGGTGGGGTCTTGGTACGCAACGGTCATACTGAAGCAAGTGTTGAAATAGCAAAGTTAGTTGGCCTTAATCACGCAGCTGTAGGGTGTGAATTAGTGAACGATGATGGCTCTATGATGCGCTTACCTCAGTTACTTAGATTTGCTGAACAACATAAGATTAAGTTAACTACCATCGATAAACTTGTTAACTACATTAAAAAGTTAAGCTAGTGTTTATAAATTTGTATAACTTAAGTGTTAAAATGTAAAGTTCCTAAAGATTATACAAATACGGAATTTTCATGTTTAAAATTGCTAAGTTTTTTATCTTATTGCTCTTTTTTATATATTGCAGTAGCGCTTACTCTATTAACGTTATTAGAGATAGTGAGGTGGAGGTAGTAGTAAAAGAACTAGCACAACCATTATTTTCTGCTGCAGGCATTGATAGTGATCGAATAAAAGTTTTCATAATTAATGATAACTCTATTAATGCTTTCGTAATTGATAATAATAGCATTTTCATTCACTTAGGACTTTTGCAACACTCGACTGAGCCTTACATTTTGCTTGGCATATTAGCACATGAGATTGCTCACATATCTGCTGGTCATGTATTGCAGATGAGTGGTGCTGTGGGCTATTTTCAATCGATAGCAATGATCAGTTATGTGGTAGGATTGGTTTCTACTATTATTATTAATCCCCAGGTTGCTAGTGCAATCTTGCTAAGCGGCATAGCATTTAGCTCAAGACTGTTTTTTAACTATTCTCAAGAGCAAGAAAGTGTAGCAGATAGTTATGCTTTAAGGTACCTTGATGAATCTGGCTATGATAACTCAGGTATGAAAGAGATTTTTAACTACTTTAAAAGTATTGAACATAAAAATACTGAAAAGTATTTCCGCACTCATCCACTTAATGATAAGCGCATATTTGCCGTGCAAAATTATAAGGTTAAAAACAATGTGAAACCAATTCTTGCAGATAAGTTACTAAGGTTTAAGCGTATGGTTGTAAAGCTAGACTCCTTATTTTCTCCCATTCATGTGTTATCCAATAAATATGAAGGTAATTCTGAGTATGTAAATGCTATAATCCATTATAGACAAGGAAAGATAGAAGAGGC
>NZ_JADAKK010000051.1 GCF_020278625.1 Wolbachia endosymbiont of Mansonella ozzardi | reverse complement strand
GCCAAGTACATTGAGTTTTTTTGTTGTTTAATCTGTATGGACTGAAGATAAACAACAGCTCCAATACTATGATAAAGGTAATGGCGAAAGTTGTCAAGTAGTTTTTTTGTTCCGTAATAACAAAAAATACGGAAGTAAAAATTTCATGTTAATTATACTAGTTATTAGTATAATTGGTATAATCACAAATATGGTAAAGCCAATAGAAGTTAATTTATCTAAAAAAATAGTGAGAGAGTCTTATCAAGTATAAAATGGGTTGCCAACGCTGGCAAAAACCATCTTGAATCGCTAAGTAGTAGCGCCAAGCCAGCTAGTACCTGGAAAAAGCTAATCAACTCTCTTCTACTTGTTCCAATTATCGTACCTACTACTACAACAATAGCATCGATTGTGTGTCTACCTTTTTTTGAATGCTGTTAGTGCTCACAAGAACGATTCTAAACTATCCAAAATACTAAAGTTTATAGCTAGAGTCCTAATTTATATTGTCGCTGCTATAATTTTAATCCCGTGTATTATATCAAATCTGATTACTTCACTGATACCTGTGCTTATTTTTTATTACATCAATAGAGATTTCTTCAATCAAAAAGATACAAGTATGGAAGTAAATAAAGTCAAAGTAAAAAGTGAAGAAGAGTACAAAAAACGTATAAAAGAAGAAGCTAATAAATTAGAGTAACAGGATGATACAGATCAGAACCAGCCTAGATATAGAAGTAATATCTCGAGTAATGAAAGGTAAACAAGCCATAAATCGGACTGCGTAACAAGGATTGCAGATGACGGTATCAAAGGTGGTAAAGAAATGATACGAACAACTGCAAATGACCAAAATGTTACTATAAAGAGAATCATTGCTGGAAATCTTCCTGATAAAATAGAAGATTTTGCTGCTGGCTTTGGCTTGCACCTTATTGAAGGTGGTGTAGACCTTCAATGTAGTTTTTATACACGCACCGAAGCTGACAAAAAGTAGGTAATTGAAAGCCTTAAACAAAGTGAGCTAGCACGCACTTTGCTCTTCGGAGATGGTGGCATATTGTCTATAGAGCAACACAGTAGCACACAAAGAAAATAGGATCTGTGGTCTTGTAGTAATAGTGAGGTTTTATGAACTATATGCTCAAACTAGGACTTCCTGAACATTTTCATTTACTTTTGTTTCGTTTACTTTGGTGTTAGGTTTTTATATTGCACATGCAATACCAAAAACAGCAAGCCCAACTGCTAACACAGCAACTACAGCTATGCTAGCTATAACTGACATTGATAATCCAACATTAGCAACGCCACATCCAATACTTACTGCTAATCCAGCTATAACGCCACAAACAGTGCCAATCATTATTGCTTTACTAGTTGCTTGTTCAGTTGTCGCACTTTCGTCACTAGTTGAATTTCCTTTTGCTACTCTATTGTCAGATATATCCTTTTCAACTTGAGAAACTTTGTCTAGCATGCCCTGATCTCCAGCTTCTTTTAAGATAGTCTTAATTTTTCCACTATCACCTTTTTCTATACCGGCAAAAACTTCTTTTTATATGCCTTGCACTCTAGCTGAATCTAGAATAGCTTTAATGCTTTGCTGACGATCAAGAATTATAGCAAGGCCAGGCGATGTTACAGTGCATTTTTCACCACTTGGCATATTCTCAATTACATCTGTATCAGTAAGAATCTTTAGTAAGTCATCTTTGAAACTTCTTTGAGCAAGTCAGCAACGTTACCCTTATCGTTTATTGTCTCCTGTAACTTATTCATATAATTTCCGTTGTTCCTCTAAACCAGACATGTAATTACCTCCACAAATACTTGGCTCAAACGTTACATATTTTAGTACAAAAGCCAAGAAACAGACTTTTGAAACCCTCATAACGTGTCTTCCAGCTGCACTTCTGAACGTATATCATAAAACCCTTAATTTTTATTAGTCAGCACACTAACTATGAAATAGTCTATATTACCATCAAAGACGGAATTTATATTCCCCACTTCATATCCGGTTCTTAAATCTTTCACCATTTGATATGGATGCACAACGTATGACCTGATTTGGTTGCCCCAGCCTATGTTGCATTTCTTGCCGTATTCTTCAGCCATTTCCCGCTCTTTTTTTCCCAGCTCAATTTGGTATAAACGTCCTTTAAGCAATCTCAATGCCTCATACTTGTTTTGATGCTGGGAACGGCTATTTTGGCACTGAACTGTGACACCTGTTGGAACATGCGTAATGCGCACTGCACTCTCAGTTTTGTTTACATGCTGACCGCCTGCCCCTGAAGCGCGGTAGGTGTCGATCTTTAGATCTTTCTCATCCACAGCAATATCAATTGAATCTTCTATCACCGGTGTCACCCCTACGCTTGCAAAACTGGTGTGACGTTTGCTGTTTGCATCAAATGGTGATATTCTAACCAGCCTGTGAATACCACTTTCACTTTTTGCCCATCCATAAGCTTTTTCTCCAACGATTTTTATCGTTGCAGATTTTATGCCAACCGATTCTCCCTCCAACTTTTCTACAACTTCAACTTTAAAGTTGTGATAAATCTCTGCCCACCTCGTATACATACGCATGAGCATTTCAGCCCAATCATTACTCTCTGTTCCTCCAGCTCCTGAGTGAATTTCTAAGAAGCAGTCATTATTATCTGCTTCACCAGTAAATAAAGATTCTGTTTCCTTGCGCTTGATTAATTTCTCTAGCTTCACTAATTCGTTTTCAACTTTAGAGAAAAATTCCTCATCATTCTCATCAATAGCAAATTTCATTAGGCCGATAGCATCATTGTAATCACTTTCTAACTTTGAAAATGACTCCACATCATTTTTGATTTTAGAACATTCTTTTAAAATTTTTTGTGCTTTTTGGTTGTCCCGCCATAGATCATCACCTGCAGCTTGAGATTCCAGCGCTGCAAGGCGTGATTTCAATTTTTCTACGTTAAAGACACCTCCTAATCACAGAAATACTCTTACCTAAGCTCTGAAAGTGTTCAAAAATTTCTAAATAGGCTTTCACTATGCTTTAGATTTTAATATATTCACTATCAATAGCAATAACAGTACACAAAACAGAAATTTAACCATATAGTAGTTAATTTAAAACAATCTTATTATACTCTAATATTTAAAAGAATCAAGTATGTATATTTATTAAGAAGTAAGGTGAAGATATGAATATTGAGATAAATTCCCATTATAGTTTAAATAATAAGGCTATTGATGACCTAATCAAGTCACTTGATAACGAGGAGCTAGAAAACGTTCGCAATATCGTAAAAACAATAGATAGCGTTCAGTTAGCCTATTTTTTATCTACTTCAATCAGTGACCACAGGGAAAAATTAGTTAGTATCCTAGATCAACATTTGTTAAGTGATGCCCTAGTGCATGTAGTACCAGATTTACAAGTGGAGATTATAGAAACATTGGGAGTAGAAAATACGGCAAAGTTACTCACTCTTCTTGATGTAGAAGACATAGTAACCATAGTGAAGGATTTGGATAGAAAGTCTATAGAAAATATACTTCACTACCTGCCCGATACAACTCAAAAGTTAGTAGAAGAGTTGTTATCATATCCAGAAGAAAGTGCAGGAAGGTTGATACATAAAAACATGGTTATAGCCCCATATTATTGGACGATAAACCAACTAACAGAATTCTTGCGCAACTATAGAAAAATACCAGAAATATTTCATCAGATTTTTGTCATCAACTCAAAATTGGAACCTATAGGTAGTGTTAACTTAAATAAGGTAATATCCCACTCAGGAAAAACAACAATAAAAGAAATAATGAGTCAGGACATAAAAATCATAAAAACTGGTGTAGACCAAGAGGAAGTAGCAAGAATATTTAAAGATTACTCTCTATTATCCGCTCCTGTAGTAAATAAGCGCGGTAAAATCATAGGTGTGATCTTAATCGAAGATGTAATAAAAGTTGTCCAACAAGAAACAGAAGAAGATGTATTGAAAATAAGCGGTGTGCCATCTAAGGCTGACATAAATGCTCCTATACATAAAACCATAATTCAAAGGCTACCCTGGTTATTGTTCAACCTCTTAGCCGCAACGATATGCTCTATAGTAGTTGGCTTTTTCGACAACGTAATAAAGAGTTTTGTAGTACTGCCAATAGTTATGCCAATAATTGCGTCGATGAGCGGAAACGCAGGATCCCAAACAGTAACACTCACCATCAGAGCAATCGCAACAAAATATTTAACTGAGCAAAATGCAAACAGAATATTGGTAAAAGAGTTTCTAATAGGTCTTATAAATGGGATAATTTTATCTACTATTTCACTCGTAATATTAGCAGTGAGATTTCACAGCTTCAAAGTGGAGATTATTTTTGTAGCCTCCATGATTATGATGTCGATCATTGCAACATTTATTGGAACTTCCATTCCTATAATGCTTCATCGTTTAAAATCTGACCCTGCAGTTTCCTCTTCAATTCTAACATCAGCAACAACCGATATTCTTTCAGCTTTTATATTTCTTGGCCTAGCTACGCTCTTCCTGATAAATAGCTAAGTTTTTCTAAAGCAGACCCAGTGCACAGTGTTAACTATATCTTCCACTTGCGGTAATGCTTTTTTCTCCAGGTTTGCAGCATAGGGTAAGGGAACATCCTTACCTGTTACGCGCACAACTGGAGCATCAAGGTAGTCAAACCCATGCTCCATAACCGCAGCCGAAAGTTCTGCGCCGATTCCTGCAAATGGCCAACCTTCTTCTACGCTGACCAATCTATTAGTTTTCTTGATAGAGTTAATGACAGTTTCAGTGTCAAGTGGCCTTAAGGTTCTTAGGTCAATAACTTCAGCTTCTATGCCTTTACTAGAGAGTAAATCTGCTGCACTTAAAGCATTCATTAATTGCAGTGAGAAAGCAGTGATAGTTGCATCCTTTCCTTCTCGTATAACAGCAGCTTTGCCTATCTCAAGTAAATAGTCTTTATTCGATAGCTCAGAGTCAGGAACTTCATGCTCATGTCCATAAGCGATCTCGTTTTCTAGAAATATCACTGGGTCTGGATCACGAATTGCAGCTTTAAGCAGACCCCTGCAATCGGAGGCAAAATAAGGTGCTATTACTTTTAACCCTGGTACATGCGAATACCAAGATGCAAAGCATTGAGAGTGTTGCGCAGCAACTCTCGCTGCAGCACCATTTGGTCCACGAAACACTATAGGGCATCCAAGTTGTCCACCTGACATATAATTTGTTTTTGCTGCAGAATTTACAATTTGATCGATAGCCTGCATAGAAAAATTAAAAGTCATAAACTCGACGATTGGTCTAAGTCCAGCAAACGCTGCTCCAATAGCAAGACCAGCAAATCCATGTTCAGTAATGGGTGTATCAATCACCCTATTTTTTCCAAATTCTTCCAGCAATCCTTTCGTTACTTTATAAGCACCATCATATTCTGCGACTTCTTCCCCCATGATAAACACATCAGGGTCGTTTTGCATTTCTTCTCTGATTGCTGTGCATAAAGCTTCTCTCACGCTTAAAGTTGCCATTTATAAACTTTTATAGATTAACTAGAGTACTATATCAAAGTTGCCAGGGGCTAGTAAAGCAGATATTGCCACAAATTAAACCTTACCAACACCATGTTGCATCAAGCCTTGAATAGCCACTCCTTTCAATTCGGTAGTAGGCTTTGATACCATGTATGTAATGCAGCCAGCTATTAATGCAAATATCGCGTGAGTTAGGATCTTGGAAGAACAGATAAGCTGGAAACAATACTAAGTACTACTAACATAGCTACAAGATTTACAGAAGCAATTTTTAAGAAACACGGTTGTCTTTTTTTCTGCTTTTTCTAGTGATACTTCATTTTCTAATGACACTTTACTTGTTTGAGAATGCTGACTTTTTGTTTCCTTTAATACATCCTATCTAAGTCTTTTTTACTCTTAGTTTTTTCTTGCAAAAGTTCTATTATCTTACTGTTATGTCTGCTCTCAGCAAAAAATAAAGGAGTATATCCACCGTTATCTCGTGCTTCAAGATTTGCTTCATTTTCTAATAAATACTTTATTGACTTTGCACTACTGCAAGCAGTAACGATATGCAAAGGAGTAAATCCATCTTGATCTGTTATTTCAATACCCATTCCGCTTTTTGTTAGATGCTTTACCACGTCTAAGATATTATGTGCAGCAACTTTACATAAAAGAGTAAAAAATGCATCCTCACCCCATACTTTAGCTAATTTGTTTCCTATTGAACGTTTTACTGCCTTTGCGTAGCCGAGTTTAACAGCGGAAGTAAGTTTATTTTTGTGTTTGATTACATAACTTGTTAATTTGGGTTGATTTTTGTTGTTGTAGTGTCGTTTCTACTTTTATTCCATGCGTGTACTTTTGGCCTTACTATCATCAATTTCCTTTAATCTTACTACTTCATAATTTCATAAAGAGGTTAAATTTATTTATATGCTATATTCAGCTTGCAGCCAACAAGGCCTGTTTCCGTTACCAGACTCTAAAAGATGAAGCTAGATTACTCCAAGTTAAACTTCACAAACCTTGTTGTTGTCTGGACTTTGAATATTCGCCTTTTTCAATTTAGTGATGGGTTTTGACATTGTGTATGTAATACCACTAGCTGCCAACGCAGATGTTACAGAAGTTACAATTATTGATAGAACAGACAGTCTTGAAACAATACTAAGGATAGAACCCCATCATTGACGTGGCTACAAGGCCTAAGTATGCAATTTTTGACAACGGTAGCTTTTTTTCTACTTTTTTTTAATGACACTTCACTCGTTTGAGAATGCTGATTTTTGTCCTTTTCTAATTCGCTGTTAAGCGTTGCATTTTCACTTTTCAGATCTTCTATTTTTGTCTCAGCGATTTATTCTCTTCATCGAGTTTATTAAGTGCCTCCTGATTAGTCTCATAACTGGTTAAGAAATTCTTTAATTTTTTTAGATCCTTTTGAGTTTTTTTCAGCTTTTCCTAAGCTTGTTTTAATTCTTCGTCCGAATCTTCCAATTCTTAGATTCGACCATCTCTATTACTTAACTTTTCCAGAGTATCATCTAATTGTTGTTGTGCATTAGTCTGTTGTCTCTTTAACTGATTCGCTTCCTTACTTAACCTTTCAATTTCACTTTCTAAATCTTTCTTCTCTTGAGCTAATCTATTCAATTGATCATTTAATTCCCTTTCGGGCTTACTTGAAAAGTCCACAACTGCAGCAATATTTTCCTGTGACTTCTTTAACTTATTTTCTAATTCCCTAATAGATTTGGTCTCAGATTGTTCTGACTCTAGACTACTGTAACTACTAACGCTTTCATCTATAGAATTGCGTCGTTCCAAGTAGGATCTATAACATTTGCGGGCGCAGAAAGTTACATTACCCACATTCGCAGTTAAGCTTGCCTGAGTTTTATGATCATTCTGAGCTAAATGATAGCAACCTCCCCCTTCAATCTTTACGTTAAGATCTTTTGCTTTCTTCGGCGAATAATTTTTTTCTGCTGTCTCCAACATTTCTACTAAGGTATTCTTGTTTGACGCATCACCAACCATATCTTTTGGAGTCTTATTTTTACTTTTTAATAGAGGATTCACTTGATCATTTTTTATTATTTCAAAAAACCTTTTCCTCTCTATTGCCATAACTCTTCCTTCTCAGTTTATTCATCATTGCCATATAGTTGCATAAAAAGGTTAAATTTATTGAAATTCTATATTTTATCTAAAAAATAGTCATAAACACTCTCTTGTATTCCCCTATCGAAGTAGATACAAGCTTGCACCCAGAAAAAAGAATGACGTTATCCCAGTGCCTCCTTTTTTCGTCATTCCAGCAGTTGATACTAGGATCTACTGTCTAAAACATCAAGA
>NZ_JADAKK010000005.1 GCF_020278625.1 Wolbachia endosymbiont of Mansonella ozzardi | reverse complement strand
TATAACGCCAATTTAAAGTATTATAGAGTCAAAACTTGCCACTCGGGGTTTCTTTGTCTTTTTTTCTGAAATTTTAGCGAATTAGGTATAGATCTTAATAAAACATTAAAAAAAATAATATACTATATTAAAAATGTAAGCAATAAAATGCTAAAGGGACTAACAAAAGCTTTATTATTGATTGGTTTGCCCTTCTTGCTTACCAGCTGTAGCTTCTACTATTTACTAAAGGGCTCGTATACTTACCTTGCACCGGAAAAATACCCTTCATCCAGAAGATAGTCATTCTACGTTGACACATTTTACAGTGCGCAGGCTATGTATAATATATTGTTTAGTGATTTTTTATTAGTAGGCAAGTCATCGTTTACATCCAAACATGGGTGTGCTAGTAAGCATGTTAACTATGGAAAAGAAGTCGTAGCAGATGTGGTAATAGTGTCATTTCAAAATATGCAAAAAGTAAAAAGGCATTTTAGCATCACAGAGCGATTACTAGAGCAATAAGTTCAATGACATTTTATACAAAAGATACTATAAATTTTGACCAGGATGTGCTTTTTTCAAAGAGGATAGGTAATGCAAAAGTTCCGTGGAAATATGTCAAAGAAGAAGTTTGAACTTGATAAACAAAGTGATACGGATCCATATTTAAGCAGTTAGGCGAGCTATAAAACATGCAAGATTGAAGTATGCTCTGCAAAGGTGAATATTTAGGATTTATAAATGAGATTAATTGTAAGAGAAAGTCTGAAATAAGTAAAATGCTTGATTGGAAAAATAGAAATGTAAGATTACTTATTAATAAACAATCAAAACAAGGGTTTTATTTAGATCAAGGTAAAATCCCTATATTAGTAGAATCTCGAATTAACAAATTTGGCTATCTTGAATTAGTGTATAAAAACACTGATCAAGTTGTGATTTCCTTTCAGAAAAATTAATTGTTATCGCTTAAAGCATTCATAAGTAAAATCAATAAAAACGTCTTCTTTTAAAGTTACAGCTATACCCTTGTGGCATTTTATGGTAGAAAATAAACTGAAGAGTGTTTTACAAAATGATATTACGTAACTTACTATTTTTGCTACCACCTGAAATTGTTCATTCCTTGGCAATCACGATGTTAAAAAAGATGCCTTGCAGAAAACCTATAGAACTACCAGAATCTTTAAACGTAAACTTCTTTGGTAATAAACTCAGGAGTCCTGTAGGTCTTGCTGCAGGTTTTGACAAGAATGCGGAAGTTATAAGGCCCATGCTCTCACTTGGGTTTGGATTTATCGAGTCTGGTACTGTAACCAAACACCCCCAATACGGAAACAAAAAACCGAGAATTTTTCGGTTAATTGAAGACGAAGGAATAATCAATAGATTAGGGTTTAATAATAAAGGAATAGACTATTTCCTTAAGAAAATAGATGGGACCAAGCTTGATGACTGCATTTTTGGCATCAACATAGGGAAAAATAGCACTTCGAAGGACCAAATCAGTGACTATGTTGACTTAATAAAGATAATATATGGGAAAAGTAGTTATATAGTGCTGAATATCTCATCTCCAAACACGCCAAATTTACGCAATCTGCACAACAAGCAGGAATTATCAGAATTCTTGAAGTCCATAATTCTAACCAGGAAATCAATCGATAACTCTGGATCCATACCAATAATATTAAAAATTTCTCCAGATATAAATCAGCAAACAAAAGAAAATATTGCTGAGCTCGTATTAGAATACAAAATTGACGGCTTGACAGTAAGCAATACCACGGTTAGTCGAGATAATCTACATTCTCATCACAATGAGATTGGTGGGTTGAGTGGTAGACCACTGTTTAAACTTTCAACTGAGTTATTGAGTGACATGTATAAACTCACTAAGGGCAAGACATTATTAATAGGGTGCGGGGGAATCTCAAGCGGTGCTGATGCATATAAAAAAATAAAGGCAGGAGCCTCTCTAGTACAACTGTACACTACTCTCATATACCAAGGGCCTCAAGTTGTGAATAAAATCAATCTAGAGCTTGCAGAGCTAATAAGAAGAGATGGACTGAGTAACACCAGTGAGGCAGTAGGTTGTGACCACAAACCTTAGCAACTTATTTTGATGGAGCAAAACTAATCTTCTGATATAAAAATACAACAGGAAGTATTTCCTTTTAATACAACAAGTATGAAAAACGTGAACGATGCAATATCTAAAATCATCAACTATAGGTTCAAAAATGATGCTATATTAGAGGAAGCACTGACTCATCCAAGCTTGAATAAAAGGAATAGTAAAAATCAAACTGAAAATTACGAAAGGTTAGAATTTTTGGGCGATAGCATTTTGAATATGATTGTGTCTGCTATACTATTTAAACTATTTCCTGAAGAAAGAGAAGGCGCGTTGGCGAAAAGAAAAATGGACTTAGTTTGTGGCAGCACGATTGCCAATGTTGCCAAAGAAATAAAGTTGGGCGATTTTATCATCATGAATAATAGTGAACGCTGCAATGGAGGGAAATGTAACTTAAAAAATTTAGAAAACGCACTCGAAGCACTAATAGGTGCGATTTATATCGATAGCGGATTTAAAAATGTTGAAAGATTTGTTACCCAATATTGGAAGGAGCTGGCTAAGGATATGCTAACCCCTCCTCAAGATCCTAAAACCTCGCTACAAGAATGGATTCAGAAAAATAAACTACCTTTACCAGAGTATAAGCTTGCAAAACAGACTGGACCATCACACAATCCTGAATTTACCATATCAATTCGCATAAAAAATTACGGTGAAGTTTCTGCATGCGCTTCTAGTAAAAAGGTTGCTGAACAAAAGGCTGCCGAGTTAATGCTAGAAAAAATTAACAATAGTGAAAAAAGCAATTCAACTTAATTCAAGTTTTAAGAAACAAAAGCACCCTGATCAAAAACAATTGTGGATGGTCTTGTCTTATAGATAAGAACCCTGCAGCTCTAAGGCTATAAATTTGCAGCATTTAGTGTAGTAATTCTGCTAGATGAAAACAAAATTAAATACATTTTTAATATTTTTATAGAAATCTATTAGAATGGTTTTGTATGCTTTTTTCCAATGACCATTTTTAGATGCTCAATGCTCCTTTTTATCATCTCCTGTATATGCTTACCTGCTCAGGGATATATTACCCAAATAGACGACAAAAATCATCACGATATTGAGTACGACCACTTACTAAAGCGATGCAAGGGCAAAATTTTCCTTTCGGAGAACAATGAACCGGCAGTACCAGAAATTGTACCTTTGCCCGTAAAGTTTCCTGATTTCGCAGCCAGTAGCCAGCTTATTTCTATTAATATTGGTGAAGAAGTGCCAGTAAAGGATTTGCTGATTGAGATAGGAAAACTTTCTGACATTAACTTGGATATAGATCCAAAAATATCAGGCAACATTATTTTAAAGCTAAAAGATAAAAATATAAATGAAGTAATTCAGAGCATAGCTGATAGTGCCAAACTGCGTTACTCGACAAGTAATGGTGTGATTAAAATTGAGCAAAATTTACCGTACACACAAAATTATTACGCAGACTTTGTCAATATTCAACACTCTGCTCAAAGCAGTTTTATTGTTAACAACAATATTACCAGCAACGACAGAATCAATGCCGATAAGGACTATAACAGCGTTATGAAGTCTCAATATAGCAGCGATTTATGGAACTCGTTGGAAAAGGGGTTGAATACAATAATAGATGTTAACGGGGTAAATGATGGAGAATTCCTTTCATCTAATAGAGAAACTGGTGTTATTATTTTAAATGCTAGAAAAGACATTCACAAAGCTGTTGAAGAATATATTAATAAAGTTAAGCGGTTAGCGTCTTCCCAAGTAATGATAGAGGCAAAGATAGTTGAAGTCGTGTTAGATGATAAGTACCTTTCTGGTATCAATTTAGACGATTTATGCGATGGAATCAAACCTGTAATGAATCAAGATAATTCCATTGTTAATCTGGCAATGAACTTCGGCATGGGTGATCTGGGAAATTTAGTAAAAGGTTTAGACAAATTTGGTACTTCAACTGTGATTTCAAGCCCTAGAGTACATGCCATAAATAATCAGCAAGCGATGATTTCTTTCACTAAAAATCACGTTTACTTTACCTCTGATATACAAAAAAACTCCGATCATACCTTAGTCACCAAAATGAATAGTGTTCCAATAGGGGTTGTGTTAATAATCCATCCAAGCATCAATATTGATACTAGTGAAATATTCATGAATATACACCCAACCTTATCAAGAATTAACGGCTATACTAAAGACCCAAATATAGAGTACATCGCGCAGCAAAGTAAAACAAAACTGAATAGTAACATTCCAATTATTGAAATTAGGGAAATGAACTCTATGTTAAAAATCAAGAGTGGTGAAGTTATGGTAATTGGCGGACTTATAGAGCGTAGAGAAGATAAGCAAAGCTTTAAAGCTACGTTGCATCAGAAGTTAAAAAGGCTAGCGGATAACACGAGAACAGTAGAAACCGTTATCTTTTTAAAAGCAACAATCGTACCAACGTTCGGTTTGTTAGATAAAAAGGACGAGAATTTATATATATTAACTAAAAACTAAGCATCAAACCGATTTCAATATTATGAGTTGATATGTTATCTGCAACGGGTATTGGAATACTGAAGTAACGATAACCAAGGAAGGCTTTGACTTCCGGAACTACTGAATAACTAACGCCAAACTTCACTTGATAAGCAAACCAAGGAACATTCAATGGCATTGAATTTTTAGGTGACCTATTAATTTTTTTTAACCTCAAAACTGCTGGCCCTATACCAAGACCAGTATACAGAGCAAATTGTGTATCCTGAGCACTAGGATTATAATAGAAGTTTAACAAAAATGCGAATATGCTGACTGATTTATCAAGTACTGGTATAGGGTTATCACTTTTAATATCAGCCCCAGAATACATAGTTTCAAAATCAATTCGGCCATTTTCTCTAGCATAGTAACCTAAAGATATGCTGCTGAGCCACTGGAAATCAATTTTACCATCAAATTGATGTATACTCTTAATTTCATCTTCCACCATATTTTTTGCTATTGCACCATAACGGCTTTCAACTAAGGTTAGGCATCTTTCTCCAATTGCTGTTATGCCATTCATAAATGTCTCTGAGTTATCGTAATATATCTTGCCACCGTTGGTGCTAATATAGAAATTAAGTCTCTTGCCTTCAACTGATGTAACTTCTTTTTTATCATATTTTCTAGATTTATGGCATACAAATCTGTCTGCAAGCATTAGATCTTCAACATCACCTGTATTAGCTTGAGCGGAAAAGAAGTTAATACATAAGATTAGCAATGCATCAAAAATAGTAGGTCTTTTCATCATAAACAAATTTACAATACTTTTCTCACATCAAGAAATTAAGAAATAACACTTCCAATTAAATAACCACTCTCCATTCCTATAACGTTAGCTTTTATAATACTTTTAGCCTGAACCTCTGATGAAAGCTTTATTAATGCAAAATTTTCTACCCTGCCAATATTATTTTGCTCAACTAAAACGCTTTGTTTAGTGCCGATTAAAGACTGATAAAAGTTACCCATCATTTCTTTACTTGTTTCCCTCAAGTTTTTTACCCTTTCTTTACGCACATTCTCTGGCACTTGTGGCATTCGTGCAGCAGGCGTGTTCTTTCGCTTTGAATATGGAAAAGCATGTAGGTAAACTATATTCGTTTCCTTTAGTAGATTAACAGTATCTTGAAACATTTCATCAGTTTCCGTTGGAAATCCAGTAATAATATCAGCACCAAACGCTATATTAGGCCTCAAGCTCCTTACTTTATGACAAAATTCTATCACTTGCTCTCTACTGTGACGACGTTTCATCCTTTTTAGGATTAAATTATTACCAGATTGTAAACTTAAGTGTAAATATGGCATAAGCCTTGATTCGTTAACTATTAAGCTCATTAACTCATCGTCAATTTCAGCAACATCAATAGAAGAAAGTCTAAGTCTCTTCAACTCCGGTACATCCTTTAAAACTCTTCTGATCATTGAACCAAGTGAAGGTTTGCCAAACAAATCTGTACCAAAATCAGTAATATCAACACCTGTAAACACTACTTCTTGGTAACCATTTGCTACGAAAACCTTGATTTGCTCTATAATATTGTTTATTGGTACGGATCGGTTGTTTCCTCTTGCTTCAGTAATTGAGCAAAATGTGCAGCTATGATTACAACCATTTTGGACTTCGATAAACGCCCTTGATTTATCTTCAAACTTATTAATTAGAATAGGTTCTGACCTGCTTGCTTGATTATCATTGACTAATATTTTGTTATTATTCAGCAAATAATTTTCAGTCTTTAGCTTATCTTGATTGCCCAGCACTTTGCTTACACCAGGAATTTTACTGTACGATTTGGGATCTAATTGAACGGCACACCCAACTACAATAATTTCTTTACTTGGATCATTTTTATGAATCTTACGTATTTTTTGCTTCACCTGGCGTTCTGCTTCATTTGTTACTGCACAACTGTGCACTACAACGACATTTTCTCTTTCTGCTTTTCTTAGCGCTTCTTTAATTAACTCACTTTCATAAAAATTTAAACGACAGCCAAATGTTACTACTTCATTCATGCTAGACTTCAATCGATTTTATAATTTAATTATTATATCAAACATTCAAGCAAAGTCATTAAGCCTCTTACGACCAGGCCCAGAAACGTGAGAATGATTCGCCTTAAGCAAAGATTTGATGAAGGTAGAGTGTGTAACTGCGTCAACTTAGTATATACTAAAACCAGCTCAAGAAACATTAACCCAGAAAAACCGCACCAACTTGATGTTGGTGCTTGAAGCTACTATCCTTTATAGAAAAAGCTTTACAGTATAGCAGGTGAAACTAGGGGGGCAACTTTTTTTTTTGTAAATGTTCTTTTCTACATTTATTGAAGCAACAGTTACTAGATCTTTTATAACATTTATGTATATGACGTAACATTTACCCAATTTTAATCTTCCAAAGCCCTATGTCGATCCTTTAAATGCTCTTCTTAGAAGATAGACTTATTTCAATCGTTTATAACCTTTGGCACTACAAAATATCCATGCTCAGATTTTGTATTGGATAATATCTCCTCTTTAGTATTCTGAGCATTGACAACGTCATCATGTACATGAATGTTCTTATCTATACTACCATAACGTATAGGAGAAACACCTTCAGTGTTAACTTGCAACAAAATATCATGTATCCAATCCAGCATTGTTAGTTCCTTGGAGTAGTGCTCAATTTCGTCATTTGATAACTTAATTCTTACAAGCTGTGCAATTTTAAGCATTTCT
Organism: Wolbachia endosymbiont of Mansonella ozzardi; assembly: GCF_020278625.1. Taxonomy (GTDB): domain Bacteria; phylum Pseudomonadota; class Alphaproteobacteria; order Rickettsiales; family Anaplasmataceae; genus Wolbachia. The sequence goes on along the minus strand of NZ_JADAKK010000005.1, from coordinate 23,799 downwards.
TCCTTAGTAATTGTCACTTTTCTTTTGTTTACAAACTCTATTAGCGAAGTAATGACGTCTTCTGTTGACCTAGCTGGCATCCTTATCCCCTTTAATGAAGTGAACCAAAATATTTGCAGTTGAAATAACTTCTACTTTACCAGTTTTTTCAAATTTGTGAAGTATGGTGTCTGTAATCACTAATTTGTCTAGAAAAGAGGAAGAGATTTTTTCAATTGCATTTCCTGAAAGCGCACCATGTGTAATGCATGAAATTACAGATTTTGCCCCGTGACTTTTCAAAGCAAGAGCGGCATTGCATAATGTTCCACCAGAATCAACTATATCATCGATGATGACGCAATTCTTATTTGTCACTTCTCCTATTACATTCATTACCTGAGATGTACCTGCTTTCTCTCTATATTTATCTATTATGATAATCTTATCACTCAATTCTATCTCATATTTTTTCTCTAAAGTCTTTGCAAAAGCACGCGCCCTACCGATTGCTCCAACATCGGGTGCAACTATTGCTAAATTCTCTGTATGTATAGAATCAGCAAATACTTCAAGGCAGCTTAAATTAGCGACTGGTATATCAAAAAACCCTTCAATTTGACTTGAATGTAAATCAACAGCTGCAACACTATCTGCGCCTGCAGCCTGGATGAGATTTGCAGCTAATTTCGCACTCAAAGCAGATTGCATATTATCGTTTTTAATAACCCTATCTTGCCTGCTATATCCATAATAGGGAATAATCGCCATTATTCTTTTGGCTCTTAACCTCTTTACTGTATCAATTGTGATCAAGAGCTCCATAAGATTGTCATTTGCAGGAGGAGAAATTGACTGTATTATGTATACCTCTTGATTATAGATATCACCTCCCACGTACACATTCATCTCGCCATCGGCAAACCTCGATACCTGAGTAAGGGATGGTTGAACATTTAGCTTACTAACTATTGATTCCCCTAATTCTTTACTAGCGCTACCTATTATTATCTTCATAATCTACCAATTGAATTTGTAAGATTATACAGAAACTATGAAACGATTGAAACTCTATTCTAAAGTCCTTACCAGCGATCTCTTGCACATCTACCGGTCGTCCAAGTAGCCGGCATGTTTCCTTTATAACAGCGTTATCCAAGCAGCCTTTTCTTGTCATCCCAGTGCTTGGCACTGGAATTCAAATTTTCCATAAAACGTTGTATTTTAACATAACTTTTATGCTCACCTACCCAATAAAATTCTATCATCCAGCGTCACGCGCTGGATGATAGGAGGGGGTTACTTTCATGGTACCGTCATTAAGTGAAATGAGATCCAAGATTTAGTACTAGAAAAATACTTCCCTCTTGCTGAAGCACTGCGTATAATGAACTTAGTATTGCAGCGCATTGCAAATTACTTCAAGTAGAATTTTTAGTACTAAATCTACAAGGGGGCTTTATGAATAAGAAATTTCTCTGTTCATCATTATCAATAAAAAGTATAGAGAAAAAGGCGTATTTTCTGGCTATGAGAACGTTTTTAACGTAGTTGATAAACAGAATGATCTCATCTTACCTGGAGTATTTAAAGAAAACTTGAATGGAAATAAAATAAAACTCCTCTGGCAGCACAACCTGAGCGAGCATATAGTTATATTATAGATATTCATGAAAATGATGTCGGCCTATATATAACTGCGCATTTACTTTTGGGTATCTAAAAGGCAGAATAAGTTTACTTGATGCTCAAAACTGGAGTAATCAATGGACTTTCAATTGGCTATATACCTATAGAGTATGACATTGATTATGAAAGTGGAGTTTGAGTATTGAAACAAGTGGGATTATGGAAGTCAGTTTGGTTACTTTTCTGCAAATTTAGTTGCTCAGGTAGTTAATGTAAAGAGTCAGGATAACGAACAGAAGATGTTAATAAGGGCAATAAATAAAGGCAAAAGATGTGATTACAGGCTCATATATTTCTACTTGAAGCTTATTGCAAGCAAGGGTTTTATTGTAAATAGTAAATACTTACTTAACATTTAAAGACGTTCAGGTTAGATTTGAATTAGCATTAATCCTTATTCAATATTTACACCAATACGTATAATTTCATTAATATTTTGGTAGCTGTTAATAAAGTTCGACTCTCAGTTTGGGAAAAGTTTTTAAAGTTCAAAAGATAAGGTAGTTTTATGCTCAGTGCCAACAATGAAACTAATGTTAAGAAGGAAGAAAGAAAATACAGTTGGTCCCACCGTGTTTGCTTGGCCATACCTAAAAGCGATTGGATGAATATTACCAAGGAGACGGAACAGATGGGCAGAAAATATTTTGTACTGTGATAAAACTACTGCAAACAATGAAGTTCAAACTGATGCTTTTAAAAACAGTAGATGAAAGTGCTTAAGTTGACTTAAAATCCGAAGTTGAAGAGAAAGAGAGCCAAAGTGTAATGATAAGCAAAAATGGAGGGGTTCAGACTGAAGAAAGTAATAAATTTATTTTTAGTGACAACTACTCTGATGACAACTACCTTGACGTGGAAAAAGTAAATACAGAAGAAGATGAAGCATTAAAAGAACATCTGGAGGGTATAAGTCAGGAATTAGAACTTGAACGTTCACAAAATGCTTCAATAAAAGAAAATATAGAATTACAATTTGTAATTGAAATACTTGAAAAGGGTTATAAGGAACTTGCAGAAAATGCAGGCAAACAAGAAGAGGAACTAACTGAACACAAAACGGAACTTATAAATAAAGCAAGAAAGCTTTCAGCAGAAGTGGAAGAAAAAGACTTAAAAATCAACATATTAACAACATCAAACAAAGCATTAAAACAGGATAATAAAGGAAATAGAAACTAAAAATAGCGAACAGCAGTGGATAGCTGAAATATATATGAAATAAAATGATTTTCTCTTGAACGTGACGAAAATATCAGAAAAAACATTACAATTAAACAACCGAGAGCAGCAAGAAGAAAAAAAGAGCTTGGAAAATAAAGTATTAGAGTTACAAAAGCAGGCGCAAACTTTAGAAGGAAATAAGGAATAGGAGTTAGCTGGAACAGATGGCATCTTAAAGGAAGTTTTCTCGAACACAATGAAAATGTTAGAGAAAGGACTATATGCTGTTAAAGGAAGAAACGAATCTTTAAAGAGGAAACTAACTACTCGATTAACTGAAATAGAGGAATTGAATAAGCAACTAGAGAAAGTAAACGAAGAATTAGAAAAATTAACTTTGTCCTAATGTTGATCGAGAACATCAGATAGAAGAGCTACAATCGGAAGATGGCTTCTTAGAAAAGCAAAATGGAGAGTTAAGATCTAAAAATAGAGAACTTGAGGAGGAAAGGTCTAAGGTAGCACGTTTGAAAGAAGAATCAATTCAATCCAAAATAGAACCTTGTAAGTGTCATAGTGAAAGCTTTTGAAGATTCAGAAAGAAAATGTATGAGAACAGGTAGTTTAACATTGTTAGATGAAGAATTAGGTTAAAGTGTGGAAAAGTTGCCTGACCAATTATATAAAGCAAAAAGTATAGAAAGGCAACATCCTCAAAGCACTAAGGGACCTCAACAACAATTGAAGGGAGAAACAATTGACTTGGAAGGCGAATTAAAGATTGAGCAGTTATAAAAGGAACAAAAGCAAATAGAAAAATTGGAAGAAAAGCAATTGACTAAATTGGTAGCTTAAAAGAGCTAGGTGTAGTGAGTTTAGTGGATACAATATCTACTGCAAAGTCAGGTCAATCAGGGTTGTCAAAAGCTCAGAACTTTGCTGGCAAAATGTTTTTGAAGGAAAAGGATCCCAATAACTTTTTATCTAATAAAAATAAAGGATTAAAAAGAGGCTTTCTTGAATTTAAAGAAAAGCACTTTTGTCATAACGTACTTGATAAGGTCGTAAAATCTCTATCAAATCAAGATGATGGCAAATCTGAAAGCAGTAAGCTGCTTAAATTGTTAAAAAATAATTTGACGGAGTCTGAGAGAGAGCTTATAAAAGCTAAGGTTAAAGAAGTTGTCAACGCACATTGTAACATTGGAAAAAATATAGATAAAGAATTACAAGATAGCACACTGAAAACCAAGTTTTTATCTTCTGTTGGAAAATGCATAAAAAAGTTGAAGTTAAATGAAAAAGACAATGCTATAGTAGCATCTACCTGGAATAGTTTTTATAGCAAAAATAACAATAGTAACGATTAAAAAAAATTACTTGGAGAAATTATTGCGGGAAAGTTAACAGAAGTTAAAATGAAGCGTTTTTCAAGCGAGATTCAAGAGTTGCAATTGACATCAAGTATAAAAGATAAATTTTTATTCCCAGACCAGAAAATGTGTAATCAGATTTGTGGGAAAGGAAATGTATATCGACTCAGAGCTGGAATTAACAAGATAAATAACATACCTAACTCTTTTCTGAGCCGCATTAGAATCACTACAAGCATACACTCATTGAGCATTAAAGCAGGCTCTTAGCATAAAGTAACAACTCCTCTTTCGTTAAGGAATAGGAGTTATCTTTCCAATGTTGCTTTAATAACTCCAAACTTCTACCTAAACTTTTCCCTGACTGATAACCTATATTTATCAAATCATCGCCAGATAAAGGAAATTTCGGAATATCGAACACCTTAGCAAATGAGATATATTCATCAACATTTGTTCCAGACTCAACACCACAGATTTTGACTAGATCACAATATAATTCCTTACCAAACAAGGATATGTATTTTTTTTGCTCTTTTTCTGAAAGCTCTGTTTTGATATCATTGGACAGTAGAAATAGCAGCTTTTTCCTTTGCTTGTTCGAAAAATGTAGAAACTTGCTTACGTATTCTCCAAGATTTAGCTTGTCTTCAGTAGTTCTAAGGAGCACCGCTAATTTTACTATCGCATCAGCACAAAAAAGAAGTGGTAAGGACAGAATTTCGCATTTTACTTCTTTTGGAATAAATTTTTGCAAAACATCAGACTTTTGCATGCTCTTAAGCGTTGGAGTGGGATTATCACACTCCAGCAATTTAAACATTTCGTCTCTTATTCTTTCTCCAGAGAGGTTTTGGATCATGTGCGAATGTTTTTTGCATACATCCAATATTTCATCACTCAAATCTCCAACACATATTTTTGCGTGAAACCGAAATACTCTTAAAATACGCAGATAGTCTTCCTTAATTCTATCTTCAGCATTACCTATAAAGTTTAACCTCTGAGCTTTTAAATCCTGAATACCACCGAAGTAGTCATATATATGGCCATGCTTGTCTGCATATAAGGCATTAAATGTAAAATCACGCCTTGAAGCATCAGCTTGCCAATTATTGGTAAATTCTACTTTCGCATGTCTACCGTCGCATTGAGTATCATACCTTAGCGTTGTAATCTCAAAAGATCTTTGGTTTAAAACTGCAGTGATAGTTCCATGTTTCAGGCCAGTTGGAATAGTTTTTATATTGTGAAGTTTGAGCGCTTTAATCGTTTGACTAGGGAGTAGGTCGGTAGCGAGGTCAATGTCGTGAATGCCACGCTGCAGAATTGAGTCCCTTACACATCCACCGACAAGCCTTGCCTCACCACCAAATTTCTCTATGGCATCAATGATTAAACTAGTCTCATGGTCAACTTGCATTTAGGTCAGTTCACACTACAGCTCATATTATATGAAATGTTTGCAAAAAGCCCTATATAAAAACATACAGGGCTATAAAAATTTACCCTACTGGCATGATATAGCTTTGAGCTGTTGATAAGATACTTTTTTTCTACCTTTGTTTCCTCCATACTACATCTGGTGGCTTGAAGGGCTTTGCTCTTCAGAGCGTTGAATACGTTGCTCTATATCACTAACGCACTGCTCTACAACATCACTAATTTTTCTACCAGCATTTTTTTTGCCAATGATTCATCAAATGTCTTTTCAACCTCTTCTTTCTTAGGACTATATACTACAATATTCTAAGAGCTCATCTAACTGAAGTTTTTTTGCTAATAGGAAGTCTTCTTACTCCTGTTTTGCTAAACTTTTTTTCCTATCAAGCAATAGCTCGAAATGAATTTCACCATTATTTATTATATGTATAGCACGTTGATCATTATAGTCTAGATTATCTAATAACAGGCTACCTGAAGAAGCAATAAGGCTATGTATTATGTGACCCAAGTTACCAAAACCCTACATATTTTCTAGCAATTTACTCGCTTTATTAGAGTTAACTCTTTGTAGTCTTTGAGTAAGTGATTCATTAGAGTTAGAATTCATTATTGCTTGCTTAATCTTTACACTAAGCTTACTTCTGTCTTGAAACACCTCTCGTTACGAAAACTTAAAATGCGATTGATCCTCAACAATATACGATTTCACATTATACCTCTCACAAAGTACCCTGCCTTCAATATCAGAATCACCCCATCTATCATTATGCATAATGTTTACTTTATAATCATCTACAGTTTCACTATTACGAGCAATTGCATCTGTAAACCACTTTTGCGGATTGTTTTGTGCAAATTCTTTACAATCTTTTCGCAACTGCTCTATATTAACTTTGATTCCCTGCTGCTGTTCCAGACCTTGCCTGAACGAGTCAAAAAAACAGCTTCCATCATCAATTGCTTGTCCTAAATGGAAATCATCAGGATAAAGTTTACTACTTGCAGGAGCCATTTCTTGTGCCCTGGACCCCTAAACCTTTTCGCGCTTTTAACATCGTAAAAGTTGCTTGGCAGTGTCCATTTCTTAGCTGTAGTTATAGTTTTTCCTCCTAATATAAGCTATATACCACTATACTAACAAAATTGTTAATAAGTAGACAATCAAGTATAGCAAAAATTTTTAAATTATGCAAGAATTAGAATTTATATAGTGAACATGAGCTTTAACTGTGGCATAGTAGGACTGCCAAATATAGGAAAATCAACTTTATTTAACGCGCTCACACAATCAAGTGCAGCCAAAGCTGCAAATTATCCTTTTTGTACAATTGAGTCCAATATTGGCAAAGTGCCAATAAGAGATCAACGCTTAAAACAAATCGCAGCGATTGCCAACTCAGAAAAGATAATTTACAATCAATTAGAGGTTGTAGACATTGCAGGCTTGGTAAAAGGCGCGAGCAAAGGTGAAGGACTCGGTAATAAGTTTCTAAGTCATATCAGAGAAGTTGATGTTATCGTTCACTTGCTCAGATGCTTCACAGATAATGATATCAGCCACGTACATAATAAGATAGATCCAATATCGGATGCTGAAGTAGTAGAAATGGAACTAGTCCTAGCTGATATTGATAGCATAGAAAAAAGGCTACCTCAGCTGGAAAAGAAAGCAAAGCAAGTTGATAAAGAGCTAAAGAAACAACTTGACTTAATGCAAGAAGTCTTAGCTACTTTAAAACTCGGTAAACCTGCAAGAAGCTTGAAGCATATCGATAAAGATGAGATGAAATCGCTTCAATTGCTGACAACAAAGCCTGTTATGTACGTCTGTAATGTTGAAGATACAAATATCACAGCTGGCAATGAATTATCTAAAAAAGTAGAAAAGATGGCAGAAGAGAACAAGAGCAAGTTTTATTGTATCTCAGCAAAACTTGAAGCAGAGATTGCAAGTCTTGAAAACGAAGAAGAAAAACAGAGTTTTTTGTCAGAGTTTGGCTCGCAAGAGTCAGGGCTCGATGGAGTAGCGCGTATTATGTATGAAGTGCTGAGTATGATAACTTTCTTTACTGTAGGGCCAAAAGAAGCACGTGCATGGCCAGTAAAGATAGGATCAACAGCTAATAAAGCAGCAGGTGTGATCCACACTGATTTTGAGAAAGGCTTTATAAAAGCAGAAACTATAAGTTTTGCAGACTATGTACAACATGGAAGCGAATCAGCCTGCAAAGAAGCAGGAAAAATTCGCTTTGAAGGCAGAGATTATATCGTGCAAGATGGCGACATAATGCACTTTAGGTTTAACATGTAGCAGACCACCTACCTCTTCTTAGCTAGCCTAGTTACTGACAGCAGTTCCTTGCTGAGGAGAGGAAATTCCTTCTTCTACAGCTACTTCCTTATCAATAGCAGAGCTAGGTACACCGACAATAATATGCTCACGTGACTGTATATTCTCTTTCTCCTCACGTGGTGTTTGCTGGACTAGATATTCTCCTAAAACTTCAAGTAAAGTCTTGCCCCCTATAAGTGCAACTCCATTTTGCTTAGCTAGTTTTAAAATGTCCTTTGGTTCAACATCTTTACCATCAACCACTGACTTTTTAACACTAATCTGGCCAGAATTTACGCTTAAAACAACAGTACAGTTGAGATCTTTTTTAGACTCACCTTTTGCACTCCAACTAACTTCAATGTCACATATTGCAAATTTTGTAAAGGAGTAGTTCCTCTGTTGTTTCTCACTTTTCTCAATTGTTACTACTCTTTTACCATTACTATATATTTTTGCTCTTTTTACTTCGCTTTTTTCTTCTTCAATTCTTTTAATCTTTCTGCTAAAAAAGCTGCTGGTTTCTAAAGTCTGTCCAGGTTTAGTAATGTTAATATTAAGGTTCTCATGAATGTTGCGGTTGTGCCCTGGACACGCTACATGATATCCATTAAAGAAAGCTGTCAGATCACTATTTAAAAACTCTTTTGCATCATTTACCCCTTGCCTAATTCTATCCAAATATATCTTCATCCTCTCGCTAAACTTCTCTCTGGCTTGGGCATTACACTTCTTACTTATTATGTCCATTATTTCTTTTTCCTTATAAAATACCACATCGATAAAGAGGAAAACATTCTTCTTTCTTCCATAATATTTTGCTATTTTATCGAACGGGTTCGCTTCTTTACCTTCATTATAATTTATGACGTTCAAAGCATCATTACATGGATTGTTCTCAAAATCCAATTCTTCAAAATCCGATAATATGTTCTGTATCTCAAGATTGTCATCAAATTTATGCTTACCCTGAGAAGTCTCTTGTAAAATCAGGTTTTCTTGAGAGTTGAACATTATGCCCCCTTATATTTCCAACATAAAAGTAGTATACTTAATACTTGTATTCTGTAAAGCTAAAATTTAGGTGTGTCAACACTAAAAAAAATTAGCATAAATTCTGCGTTGTTTGCAACTTTATCAGCTTGTTAGGCAGTATTATTAAAGAATTAGTTGAACAGATGTTATGATTAAATTTAACTCCATCCACAAGTTCTCCACTTGTTACTCCAGTTGCAATGAACACTGATTTGCTTCTTGCCATATCTTTTACGGTGTAGATTTTTTCTGGGTCATGGATATTCAAATTTTTTGCTCTTTCTTTTAACTGATCTGTATCAAATATCAACCTTCCCTCCATCTGTCCACTGATTGAGCTTAGCGCTGCAGCTGCAAGCACTCCTTCTGGCGCTCCTCCTGTTCCAATGTACATATCGTGATTGCCATTCACTAGTGAGACCACAGCAGCAATATCACCATCATCTATTAGTTTAATTTTTGCGCCTAACTTCCTGATTTTTTCTATTAATTCATCATGTCTTTCACGTTTAAGTATAGTCACTGTCAGGTCGCTTACTTTACATCCTTTCGCCTTGGCTAAATTATCCAAATTCTTTTCAATACTATTTTTTAATGAAACTACACCTTCTGGAAGATTTTTTCCTACTGCTATTTTTTCCATATAAACGTCAGGTGCGTACAAAAAATTACCTCTTTTTGTTGCAGCAAGAACGGACATTGCTCCTTGTTTATAATGAGCGCAAATCGCAGTGCCCTCAAGTGGATCAACGGCAATATCAATCTCAGGGACACTTCCTGTACCAACTTTTTCTCCGATATATAGCATCGGTGCTTCATCCCTCTCCCCCTCGCCGATCACAATCGTGCCATTTATTTCCATGGAGTTTAGCACTGTCCGCATCGCATCAACTGCAACCTGATCAGCCTTTTTTTCATCACCAAAGCCTATCAACTTATGTGCAGCAAGCGCTGCAGCTTCGGTTACTTTGACTAACTTATAAGCTAAATCTTCTATCATTTGCTAGAGATAAAGCATTTAATGTACATTATGCCACTTGAAACTGCAATATATTTTGACTGATTGCGGGGAAGTTGATATAATAAACTAACATGTAGTAGTGATGATATTAGGGAGTTATATTTGGATATAGATAAGATTTTAATAAGTGGTGATAGATACAATGATAAGGTTGCCAGCCTTAAAGATTTGCAAAGGGAGTTAATAAAGAAAAGCTAAGTTTAAAGAAGTTAACCTCCAAGGTGAATGTGAAGGGGGCCATTCATTAGGAGGTTTATTTCTAAAATGTGCAATCGAAGATAATAACTTATGCGTTGAGGGTTTTCTAATTACAAGTGGGTTTTCAAGCTTCCTCAACAAGAGCAAATGACTGCAGAGGTAAACGAGGAAGAGGAGCAAAAGACACTTAATATTGCAGGAAATAAAGCGGAAACTAGCTCGACAGATTATGATAACTTCAGGGATATTGAATTTACTTTGTCATACGATAAGATAAAGGAAATTGTAACCAAAAATCCCAACATAACTGTAAAGGAGTTTTACGAAAAGTTAAAAAAAGAGGTAGAAGCAAGCACAAATAAAGAAAGAAGTACAAAAATTTTTGGATTCATTTTCAGGTGCTGTCCATTCCGGAGCGAGTATTACCAGTAACTGTAGTGATTTCTAAAGGTTGCTAAATTGTTTGCAGGTTTAGACAACATAATCCATTTGAAAAGTCGGCCTTCCAAGGCTATATTGGATATAGTTGCAAAAAGTAAACAAGCCGATGTTGTAGAAATACTTTTGAAAACGGTAATAAGTTTGATGAGGAAGAAAAATTTAACGCTTTGTACCTTGCTATAATTCAAGATAATATCCAAGAAGTTAAGCCGTTCTTAGGTCGCGTAAGTGATGAAACCATGCTAGCGGTCTTAGAAAGTGACCATGTAAGACAGGCAAGAAGAAATCACTGAGGTGCTCTTAAACTTGATTACGCCAGAGACACCCAATGTAAATGAAAATGCTAACCCAACTAACAAATCAAGTGATAATAGGAGAACTAATAGCTTCACAAATACTCAATTTTCTCCATCAAATGAAGAGGAAACTAAATATAAAGAAAGCAAGGAGAATTTTTATACTTCATTAAGGAACGATATTATCGGAGTTGTTACTACAGGGTTATTCATTGCTGCTACTGTAATGGTCCCATCTATAGCTGGTGCAGTGGTTTGTGGTATTGTCGCTGCTTTAGTTCTAGTAGCTATTGGATTACATGTAAAAAATTCTACATTGCCAAGTTATAGAGAGATGGAAGAAAATAAAGTGGAACATGTAAATTTAGAAAATCATACAAGCGTTGTGACTTGAGAGATCAGAAAAGTAGCACGTAACGCTGAAATTTAATTTATTTAACATATTTAGATTTGACGCTAAATTGCGCTGCTACTAATTTCGCAATCGGTACTCTATAGGGTGAGCACGAAACGTAATCAACCCCTGATTTAATAAGAAACTCTATAGATTTTGGATCTGCTCCATGCTCTCCACATATGCCAAGTTTTATTTCTTTTCGAGTTTTTTTGCCTCTTTCAATGGCTACCTTGATTAACTCCCCTACCCCTTCAGTATCCAGCACTTCAAATGGATCGTTTTCGAATATGTTGTTTTCTTTATAGGAATCGAGAAAACTAACTGAATCATCCCTTGAGAGCCCCATGGTTGTTTGCGTTAAATCGTTAGTACCAAAACTAAAAAATTCTGCGTGTTTTGCTAATTTATCGGCAATCAGTGCTGCCCGTGGCAGTTCTATCATCGTTCCGATTGAATAAGCTTTGTCTGATGTCATTCCGGCGATGACAGAGGATTCTTTCTTTATTAACTCACATATCAGTACAAATTCTTTCTCATCCATGATAAGAGGAATCATAATTTCAGGCTTAATTTCTGCTTTTTTTGCTTTTCTTAGCTCATCTGCGGCGCTAAGTATTGTTCTAATCTGCATGCTATATATTTCAGGATGAGAAATGGCAAGCCTGCAGCCTCGGTGACCAAGCATTGGATTTTTTTCTGACAACTGTGCTATTTTATTTTTTACTAATTCAACTGGCTTATTCAGCGATTTAGCGATTTTTTCTATGGTGAACTGGTTGTTAGGTAAAAACTCATGCAGAGGTGGATCAAGCAAACGTATGGTAACCTCCTTGTTCTCCATAATAGAAAATATCTCTTTGAAATCAGACTTTTGCATTTCTTCTAATTTGCTCAATGCACTCGCTCTTTCGATCTTATCGTCAGCTATTATCAGTTTTTGAATGAACTCAATTCTGTTACTAGCAAAAAACATGTGTTCGGTACGGCATAAGCCTATACCTTCCGCGCCAAATTCTTTAGCAATTCTTACATCTTTTGGAGTATCAGCATTTGCTCTCACCTTGATCGTTTTAATTTCATCTATCCAGTTGATTATTGCTTTGAATTCTTGCGATAACTCAGGCGAAATTGTAGGAAGAATGCCAAGCATCACCTCACCCTTTCCCCCATTGATGGTAATTGGCTCACCTTTATTTACTTTCGTATCCCCTACAGAAAAGAAATTTCCGTCTTTATCGATATATAGTCCACTTACACTGCAAATGCATGGCTTACCCATTCCACGGGTTACAACAGCAGCATGTGAAGTCATTCCTCCTCTCACCGTTATTATACCGCTTGCAGCATTCATTCCATTAATATCCTCAGGGCTTGTCTCTGATCTTACTAAAATTACTTTTTTACCCTGCTCTACAGCTTTTTCTGCATCATTTGGGCTGAACACTACATATCCCGAAGCCACACCTGGGGAAGCCGGAAGCCCCTTCCCTATTACTTTTTGATCACCCTTGACTTCAAGAACTGGATGCAGCAAGCCATCAAAAGTTTTTGGATTAATTCTCAATATTCCTTCTTCTTTTGTAATCGTTCCTTCGTTCACCATATCAACTATTATGCGCACAGTAGCCTCATCTGTACGTTTACCAGACCTAGTCTGCAAAATCCACAACTTGCCGTTCTGCACAGTAAATTCAACATCTTGCATATCTTTATAGTGCCTTTCAAGCTTTTCACATACATCGCACAATTCTCGGTACACACTTGGCATCAATTTCTCCATGGTATTTTCTTGCTTCCCGTCAACTGGCATAGGGGTGTAAATACCGGAGACCACGTCCTCGCCTTGAGCATTGACCAAAAATTCACCAAAACACTTTTTCTCCCCAGTTGCAGGATTACGCGTAAATATCACACCGGTTGCAGAATTGTTGTTCAGATTACCAAAAACCATTGCTTGTACATTGACTGCAGTTCCAAGGGTTTCAGGAATGTTATTTATTTTTCTATAGGAAACAGCTCTGTCGTTCTGCCAAGAAGCAAACACCGCATTTACTGAGCTGAGCAACTGTTCTTCAACGTTCTGCGGGAAATGTCCTGCAGTTTTTTCATATACTATCTTTTTGAAATCTTCAACGATCTTTCTTAAGACATCAACATCAAGACCAGCTAAACTTTTTGCACCATTTTTTTGTTGTTCGTTATCAATAACGCTTTGAAACAGGTGATGATCAAGCTGTAGCACAACGTTAGAATACATTGTAATAAAACGGCAGTAGCTATCATAGGCAAAACGTTCTCCACTTTTTTTTGCAAGTCCAACAACGGTTGTATCGTTTAAGCCAACATTTAGGATTGTATCAAGCATACCTGGCATTGAATTGACGCAACCAGAGCGTATGGAAACTAGTAAAGGGTTATCTGAGTCCCCGAATTTACAACCGATATCATTTTCAAGAATCGCTAGGTATTTTTTGATTTCGTTAACCAGATCGTCAGGCAATCTATTGCTCTGGTGATAGTCCTTGCAAACAGAAGTGGAGATTGTAAAACCAGGTGGAACGGAAATACCAATGTTGCACATTTCCGCTAAATTTGCTCCCTTTCCTCCCAGCAGATTTTTCATTTCTGCATTGCCTTCACATTTGCTTTGGCTAAAGTAATATATTAACTTTTCTTCCATTGTTTCTCCGGATTTTCACTAATAAACACATTATACGTATGATTCCAACAAATTTGCCAGGACTTGAAATTATAGGGTAATAAATTTTGCAAAATTTGGCAATAGCGTTTCTTATGGTAATAAGTAAAGTCAACCGATGAATTATTATCAATAAGAATATATAATATAGAGATATTTTAAAAATTTTTTCATGGCTTTTTCTAACTTGGAAAATGAGTATGTAGCTGAAGATACCAACTACATGTTTTTAGTAGAAATGACTTTTATAAGGCTATAAAAACACGAATTTCAATACTTCATCTTGGATTATCCACTTCAAGGTTTAAGTCTTTAACGTAGATATGCCTGGCTCATCTACCACCTCTAGTAGCTTGCCAAGTCTATGTTCTATTTTTGTCTCAAATTTAAAGCCCAATTTTTCACAAGCTCTTTGAAAATACTCAATAATAATATTGAATAAATTCTTACCATCTATTTTGTAGTTTTTTAGTTCTCTAGGAACAGTAAGAGGTACTTTACCTTCTTCATATGTCACACTTTCACCTCACATCTTAGTTTAAACTCCACTGAATTTTGTAGATCGCATATAAAACCTTTGTGGTTATCATATATGCCTTTATTTGTACTAAAATTGAATTTCAGACAATTAGGATCATCACAACTCATATAAATCATTTCTCTGCAGAAGAGATTTTGGACTTTTAAGGAACACGTGTCTGATAGTGCTTGACACTGAAAAGAAAAGAATTTCATGTACCCAGACCTGTTATAATAAATTATTAATTCTTCCATAATAGAGTTTGGAAATTTTTGCACCAGCATGCCAAAACATTTCTGTAAAAACTGCTTTAAGAAATAAACGATAATTCTCTTTTCCATTTTTATCTTGTAGAATTAGATTTTCATATTTCGAATACAACTCTTTAAATAGACTTCTTAGTTATTTCTTGTCCATTAACAGTCAGCTCTGGTTCTGCTATAAGGCTATTATACATTATGTTGTAAGAGCCATTCCAATCTTGCTTACTTTTTTCTTTTGCAGCTGTAAGATAAGAATACTCAGACTTCTCCGTTTGAACTTTCAACGCATAACTATTTCTCTCGACATGTTATACCTCTACCATTAATGTTATGTATACTAATTATAACACTAAATTTATTAAATTTTAATTACTCAAGACCTTCGCTTCTGTATTACTCAGCGAATCACCATAAGTGACTGCTCTAAAGAAAAATTGCTTATTTTTAGCTTACAGTCTAGAGACATCTGCTTTAAAGAATTTTCTATATTAGAAATAGAAAGCCCTTTAATAACTGTTATGCAAGCAATAACTTTTCCACTGCCATCTGGTCTACTTTCGCCTTTTCTAGTTTGCTGCTTAACTTTTGTTTACGGCATAACTTCTCCCTTTTACTCCAGGATAAATTATTTTTCCTACAACTTTAATAGGATCATAGTTCCCATTATTACAGCTGAACAAGAATAATTTGCATGTGCTTATTGGCCTATCATTTTTTGTAATCCTAGTATCAACTCCACGTAATGTGCTTGCTTGAGTCAAATTGAGAACGTTTATAGATTGTCCAACAAGTTGAAAAATTTCGATATCATATAGCTTTGGTATTCCCTCACTTTCGAGATTGAAAATGTGTCGAACCGCATCAAAATAATAACTAGAATCCTTATTTATTGCTTACTTACAATTGTCTATTGCATCTGACAAGCATCTTTTGAAGTGTGCTTTCACTTCATTAAAAATTTCCTTGTGACTTAGTATTTTACTTTTATACCTAGAAAAATTATCAACTATTACATCTGAATTGCCTATCACAATGCAATCGTTGTTAAAGCAAAACCCGAATGATTTTTTACATTCATCATAGTTACTATCTACCATATCTGCTACACTAAGGTGTATACAGTTCTCCTTTTTAGATCTGAGCATAATGCCCCTGATAAAGATGCACAGTATACCCTCGGTACCCAAGTTAAGTATTATTTGTGTTTCATCAGATAATTTTTTTGCGTGATTAGCCATTATCTTAATTGATTTTATGTTACCGCGCTAAAGTACAACAAATTTTCAATAAAATGCAAATAAAATGTCTGAATGCGTAATTTAAGTAGCTTTCAAGAGTTCAAATATTCCCGCTTCCACATTACTCAACGAACCACCATGAGTGACTGCTTTTAGGTAAAATTTTCTTTCTTGCTGCACTTTAAAAAATATTATTGAATCATCAAGCAGAACAAATTTTTCACTGCTGTGTTCTTGTACTCTTTAGTGCCTCTTGCCCTCTTATTAGGTCACTAAGCTTATATTTATTTTTATCTATAAGCTTAGCACTCTGGAATTTTATTACTTCTTTTCCAACTAGTGCTAACGCAACTGGGCCATGAATGACAGCTTAGCAAAACGCAGCACTACTATAATTTCCTCATTTGTAGACTCCATTACATACCCGTAAGTGGACTGCCCATTTGTGCTTGCAACAGGATTGTAATCTTTCTAATTCCCTTCCTCACCAGCTAAAATAAAGCTTACAATACTACCTTTAATATAAGGTAAATTAATCATTTTTACGATAGTCTCGCTTATGCAAAAGGAGGGTATTCTTTTAGCATAGGCGACCTCGTTGAAAGATAATAGAGAATTCGTATATAGAGTGGTCATAAACCAACACCAATCATTTGAATGGCCATGCTTCTAAATTTTACCTTTACGATTCTTACCGTGTGTCTTTTCTCACCGTATAAAATTGCTATAACATCACCTAGCACAAGCCATGCATATTTTATCGGCAGCTTTAAATTGTATATATTTCTCTCTTGTCACGAAAAATAAAGCAAAACTTCAGCTATATCTTGCGTCTCTCCTTCCTTCATGATTAGCGGTATTTCAACCGTTGCAGCATTGTCCTGCTTTGGCAGCTCGGCATACTTCACATCAATTAGATAACCAAAATTGCGGTTAAAATAAACAACGTCGACCTTATTGTTCAAATCCCCAGCTGACTGGCGCCCACAAGTTATATTGGCTTTGAGCTGTGATTGAAAACAATTTCATCAACTGGTATTTCAGTTGTAACTCCCCTACCATTTTGAGCAAATTTTAGCTTAGAATTCCGTTCAACAACATCAAAAAAATAGTAACTTTGCAGCATCTCAATAATTGAACGTATCGACTGTTGATCATTTGTTACATACACAGCGAACAATCCTTTAACGTCGCTTGTATCAGACTGATCGCTTTTTAAACCTGCCTTTTGCAATAGACAAGACAAAACGTAAGAAATATTAAGTTGCGAAATTTTTCCCTCAGTTCAATGCCCTGACTGCTATAACTGGCAGTCAGCACACATATCACATAAACTGGGAAAATAAGGAAACGGTCTTGCACCCCATACCCAGGGAAACATTTTTCCACCATTTCCAAATTTTGCCACTTTCTTAGCATTTCTTCGATTACAGTTTTCTGTGCAAGAGAGCTCACCTCACTATTGAATATCGAGGATATTTGCTCTCTATGTTGTTTTTATCAACAAACGCATTTTGCTCATTTAGTGCAGCCATTCATGCTAGAAAATCCATACTCGATGAACTATACTTTTTTTTCATCTTTGGTTGCCATTTTGTTTTGTTACCATCAGGATTTACGTGAGTTCTACTTCATCATTTTCCTTATGCTTTTTTAAGCATATTTGCTATCATTATACTTTACCCTCTCAGGGACGCTTTTTGAGTAATCATAGAAATGATCATACCCAACTTCACTACTCCAACCACCAACTATATCTTCCGCGGAATAGCCAAAAGGAGGCTCTGGAGCATCAGTGAGCGGGAAATAAGCATCCATGCCAACAACGTCGATATGCTACGAAGACCAAAGTTCATCGATATTATGCCAATCATCATTGAGTGGTATTCGTTCCAATCGGCAGCATAAGTTGCGGCCACTTCCTTCCCGAGCTGAAGTCTTATCTGCTTTGCAAGCTCAGCTAGCTCCATAACTGCAGGATAGTTGCCTTTTGCATTCTCTACTTTGGTTAGCTGTACAAATTCAGATCCAATGATAAACCCTTCCACTTTAGTCTATTTAGCAACGCTCACGTAATGTTCTATGAATTTGTTATACTAACTCTTAAAAAAATTGCTTATATCTTCAGGAGTCCCGCTCAATTTTCCTCGCCACTCTTTGTTTTCTGTGTTGAGCAAGGGCGTTGGATAGCGCATCACCTTATCATCTTTTGAAATTAGCTGAGCATTATCTCTGGTAATACTTCCCTTTTGCAATCATCAGGCAATATTGCGGAATCATCTTGAAACTCAACTGCAGGATATATTTTGCAATCTTTAATATTCAGATTATTCATAAACCAGTTAACTACTACCGACGCCCACTCAACATTTGGCAAACCCTCTTTTAATTGATCCAAGAAAAGCATTGTGTCACTCTATTATTAGTAGTGATTATTGTGATTTGCCCTTTGCGCCAGTCCATATGGGATATATTGGCTACTGCTTATCCTTTCTCGTGCAATTTTTTTTCTGTATTTTCGTATCATACACAAACTCCCCCTGAATCTGGTATGATATTGATATCCCAAATATTCTCTACTAATGAAAATCCACTGGACTTCAATGTAGTTTGCACTTAAATGTAAATACCGAAACGCGATTGTTATAGTCCGCTAGAGGAAAATTTTTGATGACTATATTAAGATATTCCTCTGTAAGCTGCACATTTCCTTTTCCTTCGATTGATGACATAAATGGATCATAATTTTGGTCTTCTGTACTACAGTAAAAAGCATAATCTATTTCATCAAAACTAAATAACGTTGTATCCGCCCAGATTCTATTTAACTTTTCCACTTTTCCTTTGCAGATTGTAATTGTAAACGTTGCATAGCAGTTATACGCAGCATTCATACCTATTCCGGTTTTATTTCTGGTGGTTACTACTTCCTCTTTCAATCGACTGTACCCAAATAGTATTACCCGCAACGTAAGCAGTGCCATAGATAATTGGAATTGTTCTGCCATAGATTGAGGTTTGAACTTGCAGATTTTTCAGCCTTGCTCTATGTGTTACCTTTTGCTCGGCATCCAAACTAAAAATTGCATTATCGAACTGCGCACCAAGAATAGCCCCGAATTCTGAACCAATAATCTGGTCAATTGGACCAAAATACTACCAGCTTTAACCTAAAATTGATGACAAAATTATTGTAGACATATAATCCTCCTTTTGATGGACTTTTTTGCAATTGTTGAGCCAGTGTATTGTAGTGCCAAAGTCATGAAAGTAGCCTAATGATGTTACCCCCACATGATGTCATTCCAGTGCTCCAACACTGGGATCCAGTTCTCCATAAAAATGGTGCATTTTAACATAGTTTTTATGCTCACCTACTTGATAAAATTCCAGGTTCCAGCGTTACGTACTGGAATGACAGGTCTATAGGTGTTATTCAATGCCTTCCTTGTCATCCAAGTAGCTAACACTGGGATTCTTGATACTACTTTAGTAAAAAATATTTAAGAAATTTACCAAATGAGAAAAAAGGTAAAAGAAACCCCGAGTGGCAAGTTTTGACTCTATAATACTTTAAATTGGCGTTATAATAATTTGCTGACGCTTAGTTTAAGCGCGACTTGGCTGAACGTAGAAAAAGTGAAAAGGACATTCAGCCGCTATAATTTGATACAACCCACCAAAAAATACCCTGAGTTTTCTACTGCATTTTGTCATTGAGCCTGGAGATTAAAAACAAGTTTTCAATCAGAAACATCCTTGCTGTTATAAAGGGAGTTGAAAGAATTTTTCAAGTAAATTTTGCATTTAATCTATCTACTTTTGAATAAACTTCATTTGCATTTCCTGTATACTATCCTCTATTTGCTTTATTTGTTCTATTAATCTTTCCTCTAGGCCAAAATTACCGCCTAGCCTTGCTCTGATTTTTTCTTCTTGCAACACGTTTAGTTCTTTCCGTAACACTATGTTATTCCATGCAATTTCTGCTGATTCCCTCTCGTTTAATTGGCTATTTAATACGCTAGTTTTTTCAAATATAAACCTTACGGTTTCAATATTATTGGACTGCTCAAATTCTCGTAATAAAGCCTCCTTATTGAGTTCTCGGCCATTATTTGCCACATCAGTTATCTGCTGTTGTAATTTTTTCATCTTGGCATTGGTAAACTCAAAATGAGAAAATTGCTCAAAAAATATAGGATGGGTTAAGATCTCGGGGAATTCTACTACTATACGTAGAATTATGGCTTGATTTTGCTCTGCTTCAATTAGCTCTGGAGATTTGCTGCGCATATATTCACCTTTCATTGCTCTAATTTTACTGCCAAAAATCTGCTTTTTGAAGCTTCTTCTCAGTTCACTGGCCTTATTGTAAAAATAATCTCTATAATACCTTCTAATACTGCTGTTACCAATAGCATTGACATATTCCATGAATTTGTGCTCAAGAACTGAATATTTTTCTGGAGCAAGGTTTTCGTAGCTCTGTAGGCTACTATTGACTATGTGATGCCATAAATATTCAGAGTGCAGTTCTGTTGAACGGTTAAGCGCAGAAAGTACGTCTTCCTTCTTATATTCTAGCTCATTGCATATATCATATGGGTCTTTATCGCTCGGCAAAGTCACAAACTTTAATGTATACCCAGGCTCCAATATTGACAGGGCAAATTCCGCAATCCGGGTAGTGGCACGATGTCCAGCACTATCGCCATCCATACAGATTGAGATTTCTTTAGCAAATCTCCATAGATTTTTTATCTGCTCTGCAGAAATTGAAGTGCCAAGCGGGGCAACTGTATTGCTAATTCCTGCTTGATGTAGTGCTATTACATCCATATACCCTTCAACAACAAATATGTGTTGTTTTTTGCGTATTTCGTTTAAGGCAAGGTTTAGCCCGTATAAATTCTCCCTCTTTTTGAAGAGCCGACTCCCTGGGCTGTTTAAATACTTTGGCTGTTGCTCAAAGCTCAGTGCACGTCCACCAAAACCAATAACTTTGCCCGCGATGTTGTGTATAGGAAATATCAGCCGATCATAGAAATAATCACAAGAATTCTTATTTATTAATCCGACATCGGTCAAAATTTTATCTTCAACATCTGAGGAGTTTAAATATTCCTTCAAGCCAGAGCTTGGCGCATAACCTATCTTAAATTTATCTATGATTTCAGGCGAAATCTTGCGTTGCTTTAAATAGTCTATAACACCTTGTTTTTTTTGTACAAACCAGTTTGCGGCTAAATTCAGCGTTGAAAACAATTTATCATTTTCTTTGGTAATATTGAGGTTTTTAGGTAACTCAACACCTGCAACTGATGCTAGCCTTTCCAACACTTCTTTAAAGCTTAAGCCTTCAGTTTGTGAAATAAACTCAAATACATCGCCATGGGCTAAGCAGCCAAAACAGTGATACGATCCCCTAGTGTTATTTACAAAAAAAGACGGCGTTTTTTCATTATGAAATGGGCAAAGTCCCACGAAATTATCCCCGCTTTTTATCAGCCTAACTTTCTTACCTACTATGTCAGATAGTAACAGTCTTGATTTTATAATATCTATGTAATTCATCTTACTTGTCGAATGAGTTGTAGGATAAAAATTATACAGAATTTATGCTGTCCTGACCCGAAATTTATTTCAAGCTCCAAAGATCAGGAGCACTAAATGGCTTGACAAAAAACTCAAAATAAATTACCTATATTAGATACTTTTAAGTCATAGTTCTTATATGTCAGATGTAATATCAATTGCCTCGGACCACGCCGGTTATCAATTAAAATCAGAGATAAAGCTTTACCTGGAAACCTTGGGTTATGCAGTGATAGATTGCGGCTGCACTGCTAAGCAAAAGAGTGTAGATTATCCAGACTATGCTGTCAAAGTTGTAGAAGATATAACGAACAAAAAAGCAAATTATGGGGTATTAATTTGCGGTACAGGACTCGGTATGAGTACCTTAGCGAATCGTTTTGAAGGAATCTACGCCGCTTTATGTAATAGTGTTGAGATTGCAAAATTGGCTCGCGAGCATGGCAATGCAAATGTACTGTGTCTTGGCGCGGGGTTTACTGCAAGTAGATTAGCGAAAGACATAGTCAAGCAATTCCTCGAAACAGAGTTTTCAAAAGAAAGTAGACATAAAAAACGCCTTGATAAACTCAGCAATATAACTTCTTCTAGTAAAAAAAGAAAACACAAACTTATAACGAAGATGAAGTACCAAAATTCGCTAAAATGGCAGGAGAGTGGTGGGATGAAAATGGCAAATTCAAGGCATTACACATGATGAATCCTGTGAGAGTATCATACATTATTGAGAAAATAAAAGAGTTAAAAAAATGCGATTTAAAGGAATTATCATTGCTTGATGTTGGCTGTGGTGGCGGTATTTTGTCAGAGTCAATGGCTCGGGTTGGCATTAGCGTTGCAGGAATAGATGTGTGCGAAGAAAACATAAAAGTGGCGCAGTCACACGCGAAAAAAGTGGGATTAAATATAGAGTATACGCATACCAGCATTGAAGAACTGAAAAATGACAAAAGATATGATGTGATTCTACTTACAGAAGTAGTTGAGCATGTAGAAAATTTAGAGCTTTTCATGAAAAAAGCGATAGGACTACTAAAACCAGAGGGACTGATTTTTATATCGACAATAAATAGAACTATCAAATCCTTTTGTCTTGCAATAATTGGTGCAGAGTACATACTAAACTGGCTGCCGAAAGGCACGCATAACTGGAAAAAATTTCTTAAGCCATCAGAAATTGCAAACCACTTAAAAGAAAATAATGTCACACTACAAAACATGGCTGGCATAGAGTATAACGTAATAAAACGTGAGTGGAATTTAACTAAAGGTGTGGACGTGAATTATATACTTTGTGGGGAACTCTGCTAGACTCAATGCATAGTAGACCTTTAATATAATAAGGTTTTTTCATATAAAGTACTACATTGCCACACTCTTGAAAGATTCTTAGCTTTGATTAGTGATTGTAGAGCCAGAGGACAACAAATATATTGTCCCTTATTATGTTTGTCAGGAGATATACCACACTGTTCAACCACAAGTCTATGCCCAGTAACAGCAACACATTTTCCACTATCCAATGTTTGTCCTCTCTTAAGACAACAAACCTCTTTTTCTGTTACCGCTTTTGTAATCTGGGGACCACCAAAAAACACAGCAATAAACACAACAAGCGAAAAAAGTGCAGGTCAGGGCACTCTGCCAAATATTGCAAGCAAGCTTACGCCAATTATCACCACTGTGATCATTGGCACACCCATTCCATGAATGTAGCGTATTGAATTACGCATTACATCTGTTGCTCCATCAGCGTGTGCGTCAGATACATGGGAGAAAATCAACACTATAAGTAAAATTTTAAGAGAATTTTCTACTATTCTTTACAATAATCTCTGTTTTTTTACGTTCTATTATTCCTTATTATGGTAAATTAAAAAGTTTCCCTACGATTAGAGACTTAGCGAACTTGTTATGTATCTTGTTTGAGTCCCTAATAATGAAAGTTGGCATAACCCTTATGCTTAAGAAATTTATCAAACGAGAAAAAAAGCAAAAGAAGCCCTGCTCACTGTCTATTGTCAGTATTAGCGTTTTTATGTCTTAAACGTTGTAGTTTAGCTGCTTTTAAACGCAACTAGTCTAAGCTATAATATTTAAGAAATTTGCCA
>NZ_JADAKK010000004.1:13928-31518 GCF_020278625.1 Wolbachia endosymbiont of Mansonella ozzardi | reverse complement strand
AACAGTACGCCAAGTACATTGAGTTTTTTTGTTGTTTAATCTGTATGGACTGAAGCTAAATAATAGCTTCAGTGTTATAATATTGGAGGACTTGTCAAGTAATTTTTTGTTTCTAAATCGTCAACGTTCTTCGTTATTAAAAAATCCTTGGCAGGTTACTCATGTTCGATTATCATGAAGTTTATACAAATTAATAAATGGCCTATGGCAAGCAACCCAGAGGAAAGAAATAATGATAAGCAAAGGGCGCTAGATAACGCAATAAGTCAGATTGAAAAAGTATTCGGTAAAGGCGCTATAATGAAACTAAAGCAGAATCCTGTAGAGAAGATAGATACAATATCCACAGGGTCAATTGCGCTTGATTCAGCCCTAGGTGTTGGGGGATTGCCAAAAGGCCGTATAATTGAGATATTTGGTCCTGAGAGTTCTGGTAAAACCACTCTTGCTTTGCATGTAATTGCTGAAGCTCAGAAAAAGGGAGGGTTATGTGCATTTATCGATGCAGAGCACGCATTGGATGTCATATATGTCCGTAAACTTGGAGTAAATACTGATGATTTGGTAATCTCACAGCCAGATACTGGAGAGCAAGCGTTACATATCGTTGAGTATTTGGTGTGTTCTGGTGCAGTTGATGTGATAGTTGTTGACTCTGTTGCAGCATTAACTCCAAGAGCTGAAATTGAAGGAGATATGGGTGACCAGCACATGGGATTGCAAGCGAGACTTCTAAGTCATGGGCTCAGGAAACTAACTTCCGCAGTTTCAAAAGCGAATTGCATATTAATATTTATTAATCAAATTCGTATGAAAATAGGAGTGGTGTATGGAAACCCTGAAACTACCACCGGTGGGAATGCGTTAAAATTTTATGCTTCTATAAGGCTTGATATAAGAAAAACCGGTGCAATAAAGGATAAAGAAAATATTACGGGCAATGAAACGAGAGTTAAAGTTGTAAAAAATAAAGTCGCTCCCCCATTTAGAGAAGCAAAGTTTAATATAATGTACAATGAAGGCATATCAAGACTCGGAGAGATGATAGATATAGGAGCAAAACTTGGTGTGCTTGAAAAAGCAGGTGCTTATTATTCATATAATAACACACGTCTTGGACAAGGAAGGGAGAATGTAAAAAATTACCTTGAGACAAACAAGGAAGTTGCAAATGAGATAGAAACCAAAATCAGAGATTTATTTAGAAATCGCATTAACTCTATTGCGATGGAAGAAGAAAGCGAGCAGCTTTTAGAAGAATCAGTTTTCTAATCTAGCTGAAGTTTGTGTTGGACACAATCGTCTTACCGCCGCAGTATCTTCGTATAGATTCTGCAATGGAAGAGCAGGATATCAAATCGTTGATGAGCCTAAGTTGCTTTGGCTATAATATAACGTTTACAATATTAACTCATATCAAAAAGCTTTTTGAAGCGTTAAAAAAAACTTCCCATGAGGAGTGATAAATGATAAGTTGTGAATAGCAGGTTATTGTTATTAAGGTTATGTGTTTTAGTTTACCCAATGTAAACAAGGAAGGTTATTTGTTTATAGTAATTTCTTTTATAGTAACATGTATAGCGTTCTCTATATCTTGGGGTTTTGGCGTTACATGTTTGTTTCCAACGTTATTGTGCACTTATTTCTTTCGCGACCCAGTAAGGGTTGTTCCAGGCAATAAAGACCTTGTGCTAAGCCCTGCAGATGGTGTGATTTCAAAAATTGAAGAGGTGAGTTACTCTTTATCAACAGAGGACGAAGAAGAAAAGAAATTCACGCTTGTTAGCATATTCTTGAGTGTTTTGGACGTGCACGTGAATCGTATACCAATATCTGGTACAATAAAGGAAATGCACTATAAGAAAGGCAAGTTCGTGTCTGCAATGAGCAATAAGTCTAGTAACGAAAACGAAAAACAGGTTATTGTGGTTGAGCATGGAAAGGGAAAAGAAATTATTGTAGAGCAAATAGCTGGGTTAATTGCACGTCGTATCGTTTGTAATTTAAGAGCGTCTCAAAACGTAAAAGCAGGTGAGAGGTTTGGGATTATAAGATTTGGCAGCAGGGTAAATATTTACGTTCCTACTGATGTAGAAATAAGAGTCTCAGAAGGGCAAACTGTTGTTGGCGGTGAAACAATTATAGCAAATTTGAATAAGGAAAGTACTCAAGAGAAGCTTACTTTTGATGTCATATGAGCAGTAATGGCAGTAACAGTAGGTCTTTACCTGTTGCCAAGTTATTCCCAAATTTTGTAACTTTATTGGGTTTATGTTCTGGTCTTACTTCAATTAAATTTACATTTAATGAACAGTGGGAATTTGCAGTAATTTTTATTATCATTGCAGCAATTATAGATGGAATGGATGGCAGAATAGCGAGAATTCTAAAATCAACTAGTGATTTTGGAGCGCAGCTTGATTCTTTTGCAGATTTTCTAAATTTTGGTGCAGCACCTGCATTTCTTTTATATTTTTGGAAGTTAAAGGGAATCAAAGTTATAGGGTGGATATTAGTAATGATATATGTTATCTGCATTTCGATAAGACTTGCAAGGTTTAATGTATCGTTGAATGCAGAACAACTTGGCTGGGAAAAATTCTTCTTTTCTGGTGTTCCAGCACCGATATGTGCTTTACTTTCTTTATTGCCAATAATTATTACCTTTCAATCTCATGAAAGTGAATACTTACTTTTTATGGAGCAATTTTTTAACATAAGAAATACGGCTTGTTACTTTTTAGCTATTTCATTTTTTTCAGTCAGCCATATTCCAACTTTCTCTGCAAAGTACATTTATATTCCCAGGAGCCTGTACTATATATTTGTGTCACTTTTTGGAGTATTTATCGTATTTTTTGTCAGTAAGCCTTGGATTACTCTACCAATTCTAGGTGTAATATATACACTGACTATTCCAGTAAGCGTTGGGCTCTACATATATTACACCTATAAAGCTCGTTAGCTAAAAATTGTAACAAAAAGTGGTAAGTAGCATGGTTATAAAAATAAGTGAACTATTAAATTCATTTCTGTACGTAAAGATATTTAACATTCCATTTATAATTATTTGGGTAATTGCAACTGGAGTTTTTTATACGGTTCAGTTCAAATTCACTAACTTTAGGTTATTCAAGCATGGAATACAAACGCTATTTAACCTAAAATGTAATCATAACGACGGTATAATCACTTATATTTAAGCGTTTGCAACAGTAATTTCAGGAACGGTTGGTCTTGGGGTAAGTCAGGAGTTGCTATAGCTATCACAATATGGGGCCCAAGTGCAATTTTTTGGATGATAATTACTAGAATACTTGGTATTGTCGATAATAAGATTTGCCGAAGTGGTGCTTGCATTCAATTATCGCTCCAAAAACTCAACTAGCGGGGCTTTTTATTGAATGAGGTACGGGCTTGCTAAGATTGAATTGTTAGGACTGGTAAATTTCTTGCATTCACTTATGCAATTATGTTACTTATTGCGATGATTTTAGATGGCATACCATTTCAGGCAAATAAAATTGCAGCATTGTCAAACAACCTCTTTGAACATAACGCGTCTATTATTATATTGTTGCTTGTCTTAATTGCAATACTGGGAGGAATAAAACGAATTGCTTTCGTTTCAACAGGTTTAGCACCAATTACGATAATATTGTATATAGGTATGTGTGTATTTAATCTGTGTAAACGGAAGTAATCTGTTGAACGCTTTATCTACAATATTCCAAGATATCTTTAACAAATCATCCATAGGAGGTGGGGTGCTGAGTGGGTTAATAGCGCCGGAGTTAGAAGATTAGTATTTGCTATAACGAAGCAGGTACCGGAACAGCGGCAATGGCAGCACATTCATCTGTGAAAGAGGAAGACCTAATTAAAGTTGGAAGTGTTACAATGATTGCACCACTTGTAGATACAATATTAGTCTCATTCTTGACTGGTATTGTGATAATTATCACTGGTATGCATAATACTTATTACATTGGTTAGCTCGGCACTTTCAACAGCCTTGCCTTTATTTAGCAAGCTAGTTCTTTCGCTGATAATGTTTTCCTTTGCATTTTCCACAATAATAGCTTATTGTTACTATTGTGAAGTTGCCTTGCTGTACTTATTTGGTAGCAAAAAAGTACTGATATTGTTCCAAGTTCTTATAAGTGGGTTTGGCGTATATCAGTTGTATGTCAAAAAGTATAGAATTTATGTCTTATTTAGGCGACAGTTTGTTTATGTGTCTTATGATGCCAAATGCTGTTGCAATATATCTACTAAGAAGGGAAGTCTCAAACACAATAAATTATTATTACAATTCTAAAAGGTATTAAACATGATTTATAGATTGCTTTGTGCGGTATTATTTTGCCTATTGTTTAATAATGCGCACGCTGCTTTGGATTTTTACGAAAACTATGGTGCTGTATTAAGTGGAATAAACAATTTCATGAATGAGGTGTTGTTTTTCAAGATTTTCTACGTTCCATTTATAATTCTTTTGCTAGCGTTCGGTTATGTATTTCTAACGTTGCGTTTTCGATTTCTCAACATCAGGATGTTTAAACATGCGTTTGCTATTTTGTGTGGAAAATATGACACAAATCATCACGATGGCCACATTACGCATTTTCAGGCATTTGTAACAGCACTTTCAAGTACGGTTGGTCTTGGAACTGTTGCCGGTGTTGCAATTGCAGTTTCAATGGGAGGACCAGGGGCAGTGCCTTGGATGATGCTTACAGGCTTTTTTGGTATGTCAGCAAAATTTGCCGAAGTGACTTTAGCATTTAGGCACAGAACAGAAGATCAGGATCAATTATTTAGCGGTCCCTTTCAATACATAAGAAATGGGCTGGAGGAATTTGGATTTAAGAAACTTGGTGTTGTATTGGCTGCGGTATATGCAGTGTTTTTTGTGTTATCAGGTCTTGGTGGGAGTGTAGCGTTTCAAACCAACCAAATGGTTTCAATATTATCTGGTTATTCAAATTGGGTGGATAGTCATCCTTGGTTTCTTTCTTCTATAATTTCCGCATTACTTGCTCTGGTAATCATAGGTGGAATTAAGAGAATAGCCAGGGTATCTTTCGCGCTGGTGCCTATTATGTCACTCGTATATATTTTTAGTTGTGTCATTATAATCGCATTTAATATTCATAACTTTAGCAATGCATTTAAAATATTATTTTCCAATATGATAGATTTCAATGCCGTTGGTGGAGGAGTAGTTGGAACATTAGTTGCTGGAATTCAAAGAGCGATTTTTGCCAGCGAAGCAGGTGTTGGTTCTGCTTCAATTACACATGCAGTGGCTAAAGATGAGGAGCCAGTTAGAACTGGACTAGTTGCAATGATAGAACCATGCTTTGATACAATGTTAATTTGTTGTTTGACAGGGATAACAATAGTTATAACGGGTGCGTATCAGGCTGGTGTTGGCGAAGGGATATTGATTACTCAAAAGGCATTTGAAACAGTTTCTTCTTGGTTTCCTATACTTTTGACGATAGCTGCACCTTTGTTTGCGTTTTCTTCAGTAATTTCGTTTGTGTATTGCTGTGAAGTGGGATGGCTATATTTGTTTGGCGCAAAGAGTATAGTGATATATCGCATAGCGGTAATAATTGTAGCGTTTTTCTCTGGTCTTTCTAAGGATATAATGACTATTGCCAATATCGGTGGAACTTTATTCTCTTGTTTGGCTCTCGTCAACATGACAGCACTTATGCTGTTTAGTAGTAAGATTAACGATGAAGTTCAGTGCTACCTGAGGAGGCTGAGAAATAACAAGATTAGCTAGATTTTTGTTACGATGGAGAAGTATATAGTTCTTATGTTATCCTACGTGTTGGGTTCAATAACATTTAGCTTAATCATTATAAGGATAAAAGGAATAAATTTAAGAGGAGTAGGTTCTGGAAACATCGGAGCTACAAATGTTGCAAGAACAGGGAATAAAAAACTTGCTGCTCTTGTGTTACTTCTGGACTCCTTGAAGGGATTCATCGCGGTTAATATAGCGCAACAATTTTTTGGTAGTGATAGTTTTTACATATGTGCATCCGCAATGTTAGCAGTCCTAGGGCACATGTTTCCTGTATGGTTAAAATTCAGTGGAGGGAAGGGAGTTGCAACAACTTTGGGAATTTTGATAGCACTTAGTATTCATATGGCATTAGTGTTTATATTTGTTTGGCTAGCAGTATTTTTTATCTTTCGATACTCCTCTCTTGCCTCCTTAATGGCTACTGCAGCAGTTGTTGCGATCTCTCTTTTTTTTCAAAAAGACCTATTTTTTACTCTATTGATCGTTGCAGTATTAGTTTTTTTAAAGCACCACAAAAATATTGCAAATCTTCTACAAGGCAAGGAGTGCAAATTTCGTAAGCAGTAACGTACCTTTTTAGCCAATGTTGTCAACTTAAGAGCCTCCATGTAAACTCTTCTAAAGACATGATGACGTTTGGGCTTATCCGTGTTACCCAATAGAAACGAAAAAAACTACTTGACAAGTTCCTCCAATATTATAATACTGAAGCTATTATTTAGTTTCAGTCCATACAGATTAAACAACGAAAAAACTCAATGTACTTGGCGTACTGTTGTTTAATTTTTTGCACTATGTGTACCTCATGCCTTTATAAACTTTCAAGGTTTTTACCTAGTATAAGCTAAAATGCGTTTGTTAAAGCGTTTAAGACAATAAAAAAAATGCCAATTTAAAAGATAGATAGTGAATAACTAGCTAACGGAGTTTCTTTGCCTTTTTTTTGGTAAATTTCTTAAGCATAAAGATTGTATCGACTTTCGTTATCAAACAAAATACATAGTAAATTCGCTAAACCTCTTATCGCAGGGAGACTTTTTAATTTACCATTGAGATTTGTTATATTACAACATCTACTGAGAATTTCATATATCTGGCTATGACTAAGATTATAATGAAGAGAAGTTTTCTTTAAATTTATTAGTTTTAAATTCCTAGTATCTTTACCTTTGCGATATAAGTTCATACAGTTGCATGTTACGTGCTGAAAAGAAACTATTTAATTGTATTTATCTTGTCTAACGTTCGTTGTAGAATAATACATGCAGCAATTTTATCATCTATTTTTTTCGATTTTGTAATTGGTACTCCAGTAATCTTTAGTGTATGAGCCGCAATGGACGTTGACAAGCTTTCATCTTGTAAATATATACTTACCTTATATTTTTTTATCATTTTATTTGCAAATTGGATTATGGTCTCGCACCACTCGCTTTTTTGCTTCTCTATTTCCAGTGGTAATCCCATTACTATTGACCCAGCTTCATTTTCTTTGAATGTCCTGTTTAAATAACCTAAATCTTTACTTACATTTTTTCTGTGGTATACACTGTGAGCTGTGGCTATGAGCTGCGTTCTATCACTGAATGCTATACCTATTTGCTTTTCTCCCATGTCAAGACACATTATACACTTGTCTTTTGGAATAGACTTTAGAAATTCATAAGGATCTCTATGTAGCATTTACTGACATGACAAACACTCATCATAATCGATATCCGTTTTTTGCTGCAATATTTCACTTTTTTTTAATATGTCGTGCGAAACTTTGTCGGCTCTCTGCATTGACTGTGATCTACAGTAATACAAACTTTTTAGGCCTTTTTTCCAAGCAAGCATGTGTATTTTATGCAAGTAACGTTTATGTACGTTAGCAGGTAGAAACAAATTTACTGATTGAGATTGGCAAATGTAAGGTGTTCTATCGCTTGCGTGTTCTATAATCCATCTTTGATCAAGCTCATACGCTGTTTTGAATGTCAATTTTTCATGTTCGCTAAGAAAATCTAAGTGCTGCACGGAACCTTCATTTGTTGAGATTGAGGACCATATTTTATCATTGTCTTGATTTTTTTCTGCCAATAGCTTTTGCAAGAATTTGTTTCGCACTACAAATGAACCTGTTAGTGTCTTTTGTGTAAATACGTTTGCTGCATATGGTTCTATTCCGGGAGAAGTATTGCCTGCAATAATAGAAATTGAAGCAGTTGGAGCAATAGCAAGCTTATGTGTAAATCTTTCCATTAGATTGATTTCTTTAGCGTCAAGGCATGCTCCCTTTTCTTCTGCTAATTTTTTAGAAACCATATCTGCCTGCTCATGCAAATACTTAAATATTTTTTTATTCCACTGTTGTGCTGTTACCGATTCAAAAGGAACCATTTTACTTTGTAAAAATGAGTGAAAGCCCATAACACCAAGACCGATACTACGCTCTCTTGTTGCAGAATATTTTGCTCGCTGTATTTCGTCTGGTGCTTTATTTATGAAATCCTCTAACACATTGTCAAGAAAACGCATTATATCTTCTATGAAAAGTTCATTGTCTTTCCATTCTTCGTAGTATTCAAGATTCACTGATGATAGACAACACACAGCAGTGCGCGATTTGTTTAGATGATCGTAACCTGTAGTTAAAATGATTTCACTGCACAGATTTGACATTTTGATGTCTAGATTGAGTTTTTTGTAAGACTCTGGCTTATTATTATTCGTTGCATCAAGAAAAATAATGTAAGGTTCTCCAGTTTCAATTCTTGCTGTTAATATTTTGATCCATATGTCACGTGCTTTGACGGTTGAGATAACTTTGTTGTTATGAGGACTAATCAAATCCCATTCTCGATCATTCTCAACAGCTTGCATGAATTTATCATTTACTGTCACGGCATGATGTATATTTAATGCTTTACGGTTCGGATCACCTCCCGTTGGCTTGCGTATATCAAGAAACTCTTCTATCTCTGGGTGGGATACAGGAAGGTAAACTGCTGAACTTCCTCTTCTTAAGGACCCTTGACTGATCGCAAGCGTTAGAGCATTTTGCACCACAATAAATGGTACAATTCCAGATGTTTTACCGCTGCCCTTTACACTTTCACCAATTGAACGTAGATTTCCCCAATAACTACCTATGCCTCCTCCACGTGCAGCAAGCCAGACATTTTCATTCCATAAATCAACTATTCCCTGCAAGCTGTCTGCAGTTTCATTGAGAAAACAAGAGATGGGTAACCCTCTTTTGGTACCACCATTGCTAAGTATTGGTGTTGAAGGCATGAACCACAAGTTGCTCGTGTAGTCATAAAGACGCTGTGCATGATCTTTATTATCAGAATAATAGCTGGAAATGCGTATGAAAAGATCTTGATAGCTTTCATTTTCTATCAGATACCTATCCGATAGAACTGCTTTTCCAAAATTAGTTAATTTACCATTTTTTTCGTGATTAATAGTGATATTACCCATAAAATTCCTCTTCATATTTTATTGTATATAGATACTGCTTTGAGCAATAGTGATCTTTAAGCTAAGCTCTTCAATTTTTTTTGTGGATGCTGTAGCGCGAACAAGATACCATTAACCTGACTTCCATATATTTTACAGTAACTTATATAACTTATTTGCATATTTATTTCTTTTGCAACGTGTTGAACATAACTTTCTGAGTGACAAAAGTAATCTCCTTTATTTACAAAGTCAATGCCCTCACCTTCCTTTCTTCTTATTAAGCATATTATTACTCCTTTTTTGCTCATAGATCCTTTTGCTAGTTCCAATTCTGCCTGGAAGTCATGTAGATAATGTAACACTTCGGCAAAAATAATGACATCATACAAATAATTTCTTTCTTGTTTAAGGAAATCTGTCATTTCCATATGTATTAACTCATTATAAACAGGTTTACCCTTTATAAAGCATCCTCTGGCAATATTTAGCATTCTGTTTGAAATGTCAACTCCTGTTATGCAATTTCCAGTATTGTGTATTTTTAAGAAATGACCACATATTCCAGTTCCACAACCAAGGTCAAGTATGTTGAGTGCAGAAGTAGAGTTATTAAAGATTTCTGTAATTACCATGTGCGCAAGTTCATGTCCTCTGTATTGTTTAGCGATTAACCAATGCTCAACAAAATACTCGCCAATGTAATCAAAATATTGTTTTATGAGGTTTTTAGGCAATTTTGTGATCGATGCCGGGTTTGTCATTTTGTTTAT
The DNA here is from genome assembly GCF_020278625.1 of Wolbachia endosymbiont of Mansonella ozzardi. Lineage (GTDB taxonomy): Bacteria > Pseudomonadota > Alphaproteobacteria > Rickettsiales > Anaplasmataceae > Wolbachia. The sequence goes on along the minus strand of NZ_JADAKK010000004.1, from coordinate 21,471 downwards.
GTAGTAAGAAGCTTCTTCATAGTTATTATCTAGTTTTAGTGTCTTTGTTAAATAGGTATGGGCTTTGTTAATATTTCCCATTGCAAAATGACACCTTCCAATGTTATACCAAACTACGGGTAAGTTGGAATAGAATATGCTGATCAACCAAAACCTTAGCTTTGCATCTGGTATGTGACCCTTATAGAAGTGATATAAACCGATTTCAATGTTGGTGTTTAATAGGTTTTTGGACTTTTCAAAAAATGCTGTTGCTTTTTTATAGAGATTATTGTATTGATTTACAGCAAATTGTTTGGCCTTCTTAATATTAAACATACCAGTTAACTTGCGAATAAAACTTAAAATAACACTTATAAAGGGTAAGTTGCCTTTCATATTTTAGGTACCCTTGGCACTTACTACCATTTTTAAGTAGATCTGATTTTTAAAGCATTTTATATTATGGAATATTTTTTTCATTGATCTCTAAATTGTATATAATTCTACTTTAACACCCACTTAAATTATAAATTTTACCTACTTAGGATTACAAGTATATTATTTGTTGCTAATATAAGAAATATTTTTTGTAAAAAAGCGTTGACACATTACTCATTAGTTCCTAACATGTAAGAAGTTAATTTAGTTTTTAGATGTTTGACAAGTTTTATGGTAGGGATTAATTTAATCTCAATTCAATTTCAATAATATTTAACTCTGCATATTCTGCATATAGTCGAGTAAATAAATTATTAAGAGCACTTGATGAATGCCTTGGCGTTAAAAGGCGATGAAGGACGTGACAGGCTGCGATAAGCTGCGGGGAATTGTCAATAGGTTTTAATCCGCAGATTTCCGAATGGGGAAACCTAACTAGTTAAGCTAGTTATTGCATATTAAATCAATATGCGAAGCAAACTTGGTGAACTGAAATATCTAAGTAACCAAAGGAAAAGAAATCAACTGAGATTCTGTTAGTAGTGACGAGCGAAAGCGGAAAAGGCTAGCGGTTTAAGAATAAGAATTAGAATACTCTGGAAAGAGTAACCATAGAAGGTGATAGTCCTGTATAAGTAGAAAGTTTTTAAATCCTCGAGTAAAGCGGGACACGTGAAATCCTGTTTGAATATGGGGGGACCATCCTCCAAGCCTAAATACTCTTTAACGACCGATAGTGAACGAGTACCGTGAGGGAAAGGTGAAAAGAACCCCGGGAGGGGAGTGAAATAGAATCTGAAATCGAGTGCTTACAAACAGTTGGAGCTTTATGTTTTTGCTACAAGAGCAATCTTGTAGTTGGTTTACATTAGAGTGACAGCGTACCTTTTGCATAATGGGTCAGCGAGTTAATCTATAGAGCAAGCTTAAGCCGTTAGGTGTAGGCATAGCGAAAGCGAGTCTGAATAGGGCATTTTAGTTTTATGGATTAGACCCGAAACCAAGTGATCTAGTCATGACCAGATTGAAGGTGTGGTAAGACACACTGGAGGATCGAACCAGTTAATGTTACAACATTATTGGATGAGTTGTGATTAGGGGTGAAAGGCCAATCAAACTTGGAAATAGCTGGTTCTCCGCGAAATCTATTTAGGTAGAGCGTTGTATGTATGTTGTTGGGGGTAGAGCACTAGATAGACTAGGGAGACTCACCGTCTTACCAAATCTAACTAAACTCCGAATACCAATAATTAATTATATAACAGACACACTGCGGGTGCTAAGTCCGTGGTGAAAAGGGAAACAACCCAGATCACTATCTAAGGTCCCAAAATTACAGCTAAGTGGGGAAGGAAGTAGAAAAATCATTACAGCTAGGAGGTTGGCTTGGAAGCAGCCATCCTTTAAAGAAAGCGTAACAGCTCACTTGTCTAAATAAGTTTTTCTGCGCTGAAAATGTACCGGGGCTAAAGCTGTATACCGAAGATGTGGGTACTTATTGATTCCGATCAATAGGTGCGGTAGCGGAGCGTTCTGTAAGTCTATGAAGGTAGTTTGTGAAAACTGCTGGAGATATCAGAAGTGAGAATGCTGACATAAGTAGCGTAAAAGAGTGTGAAAAACACTCTCACCAAAAATCTAAGGGTTCCTACGTTAAGTTAATCTGCGTAGGGTTAGTCGGTTCCTAAGGCAAGTCCATAAAGGAGTAGTCGATGGCAATCAGGTTAATATTCCTGAACCTCTTAAGTGTGACGGGTTTTGTATTTGTATAGGTCTGATTGGATTGATCTATGCTTAAAAGAAGCTCCAGGAAATAGCACTTATATTCATGAGGCCGTACCGTAAACCGACACTGGTGGATGAGTAGAGTATAGTAAGGTGTTGAAAGAATGATGTTGAAGGAACTCGGCAAATTATACCTGTAACTTCGGAAGAAGGGTAACCTGCTTTTAGGCAACTATTAGTAGGTGGCACAGAATAGGGAGTAGCGACTGTTTACTAAAAACACAGGACTCTGCAAACACGTAAGTGGAAGTATAGGGTCTGACGCCTGCCCGGTGCTGGAAGGTTAATAGGAAGGGTGAAAGCTCCAAATTGAAGCCCCAGTAAACGGCGGCCGTAACACTGACGGTCCTAAGGTAGCGAAATTCCTTGTCGGGTAAGTTCCGACCCGCACGAATGGCGTAACGATTTCTCCACTGTCTCCAACATCAATTCAGCGAAATTGAATTCCCCGTGCAGATGCGGGGTACCCGCGGTTAGACGAAGAGACCCCGTGCACCTTTACTATAGCTTTACATTGTTATTAAAAATGTAATGTGCAGGATAGGTGGGAGATTTTGAAGTTATGGCGCTAGCTGTAATGGAGTCAACCTTGAGATACCACCCTTTACATTTTTGGTACCTAACTATGTTTCATTACCTGGAACTAGGACATTGTATGGTGGGTAGTTTGACTGGGGCGGTCGCCTCCTAAAAGGTAACGGAGGCGTGCGAAGGTAAGCTAGAGCTGGTCGGAAATCAGCTTGATAGTACAATGGCATAAGCTTGCCTGACTGCAAGGCTGACAAGCCAAGCAGAGACGAAAGTCGGTCATAGTGATCCGGTGATTCTGTATGGAAGGGTCATCGCTCAACGGATAAAAGGTACGCCGGGGATAACAGGCTGATGGTATTCAAGAGTTCATATCGACGATACCGTTTGGCACCTCGATGTCGACTCATCACATCCTGGAGCTGGAGAAGGTCCCAAGGGTTCGGCTGTTCGCCGATTAAAGTGATACGTGAGTTGGGTTTAGAACGTCGTGAGACAGTTCGGTTTCTATCTGCCGTGGGTGAAGGAAATTTGAGAAGATCTAACTCTAGTACGAGAGGACCGAGATGGATATACCTCTGGTGTACCAGCTGTTATGCCAATAGCATTGCTGGGTAGCTATGTATAGATGGGATAATTGCTGAAAGCATATAAGCAAGAAACCCTCTTCAAAAAGATTTCCCAATTAAGGCCGTGGAAGACTACCACGTTGATAGGCTAGGTGTGGAAGCATGGTAACATGTGAAGCTAACTAGTACTAATAGCCTGATTGATTTATTTACTTTCTATATGTGCATATGCAGTGTTAAATATTAGATTGAATTTATTGAACTAGAGGTTTTTATTAACTTGGTGGCTATAGCAAAAATGAAACACCCGACCCCATCTCGAACTCGGAAGTGAAACTTTTTAGCGCTGATGGTACTTGCAAAGGGAGAGTAGGTCGCTGCCAAGTTTATAAAAATTTCTTTATCAATTAAGTGGTGAGCATACTTTTATTTTAGTTGCCTTATTTTACTATTGTTTTTAAATCTTTGCTTTAGCTGCGTTGTCTTTTCTTCCTTATATGTTTGTCATTTTCTATGTCATCTAACATTGTTCCCACTTCTTCTAGTTGATTTCCTTTTGAAGGGGAATGACTGATCTCTGGTAATGTTGCATTATTCTTCACATTCTTTAATAATATTTCTTGTTGAAGAAATGCTGATTCCCAATCTATCCGTGTTCCTGTTCTTTTTTCTCTAGAGGGAAATAAAGGCTTATACATCTCGCCAAAGCTTACGTTATTTACCTCATTTATGTGTTCTATCATTCACCACACCCATTAACTATTTTTAAAAATTTTACCTATGTTATCATAAATAATATAGCTGTAAATACCTTAATTGAGATTTTTTTGTAAGCTTTTATAACTTGCTTGCATAATATTTCTATGAGTCAACATTATATAATAATACCCTACGTTATTTATATTTAGAATGATGAATCTGGCAAGTACCCGTAATCGTCTTTTGATTTTGTTTCTTTTTGCTGCTTTTCCAGATTTTTTACTGATAACTAGACCTGTTCTAATAGTGTAAATATACTTTTCGGGCTCTTTCTCTTTTATAGCATACAACGATATGTAGAACCCACGATAAAAAAGACCACCAGATGCTAGCTTATTTTTAAAAGCAAATGAAAACTCTTTTTTTTTATGCTCGATAACTTAACTATGCACATAGTTTTTTGCATCCCAATGAGCGACGCCTATTGAGAATTTTCCTCCCAGCTTTTGTTGTCATACGTAAGCGGAAGCCGTGCCTACGCTTTTTTATCAAATTTTTCGGTTGAAATGTTCTCTTCATTGTTTTTATAAATATAATTAGTTATTTTAATTTATTTTACTTTATTGTCAAATGATGGTTCCATTATATTTGGATAATCTTAAAGTTGTATTCTCGTAAAATAAGATTTGATAGATGAATTCGTTGGTAATAATCCTTTCCATACCTACGCTACTAATTCTTTTATTTTGCTTTAAGCAAGTGGATAAGGTTAAATCTTATTTATATCTTAGTTGTATATGGATGTTAACTTGGTTATTAATACTCTGTAACAATTGTTTTATAACTTCGATTTCTGTAGCGTTACTTTTTTTCATGTTTGCTTTTATATTTAAAAGCAAAAGAAATAAGATAATCAAATTTTCACTGTTTGTGGCTCTAGCCATATCATTTCTTATCACTTTATTTATAATGTTATCTATTCTTACCCAATCTATTAATTTTTTTAAAGAAGTAGCTATTTCAGAATTCTTGTTTTGCTTGAAATGGAGCCATAATGTGGTAACTATCAATGGAGAAAAAATAGGATGTTTTGGTATAACTCCGCTTTTGGTTGGCACTTTGGTTATAACTATTGTAGCAATGCTGGTTGCTATTCCGCTTGGTTTGTTTTCTGCAATATATATTAGTGAATATGCTAGTGGGAAAGTACGTTACATTGTTAATACAGCTTTGCAAGTTTTATCTGCTATTCCTACAGTCGTGTATGGATATTTCTCGGTTGTATTTTTATCTTCTTCTGTGAAACAGATAACAAATTTTTTTGGTTTGAATGTACACTCAGAGAGCGCCCTAGTTGCTGGTTTATCGATAGGGATAATGATTCTTCCTTTTATTATTTCCTTATTGGAGGACGCAATCAGGTCTGTTCCAAAGAGCTTATGCTATGGCTTTATGGCATTGGGAGCCACTCCAGCAGAAACTATATGGCGCATAACAATACCTTATGCAATGCCGACAATTTTAAGTGCAATTTTGTTGTCAATTTCGAGGGTGATAGGTGAAACAATGATCGTGCTGATGGCTGTGGGAATCAATTCAAACTTGACTTTTAATCCTCTCAATTCAGTTACTACTATTACTGTACAAATTGCTACATTGCTTACTGGAGACCAGGATTTCAATAGTGTACAAACTCTTGCTGCTTATGCACTTAGCTTAGTGTTATTTATTATTACTTGGCTCTTAAATGCGTTTGCACTGTTCATAATAAAGCGTAATTAGCAAATGTTGTTGCAAAATTTCTACTAATAATATAGAATTTATTTTCTTGAAGAGTTCTTTGGGAACTTTTTCATAAAGTTGTCGTGTTAGGTGGTAGAAGTAAAGAGATGAATATAGGTAGAACGGTTAAGGTAACTCAAGCAGTTGTTGATTTAAAATTTGAAGGCGAGTTACCTAAAATATTTAATGCTTTAAAAAGCAAACTAAAATATAAGGGCAAGGAGCTGGTTTTAGAAGTTTCACAGCATATAGGTGACAATATAGTCCGTTGTATTGCTATGGATAGCACAGATGGTGTGTCAAGAGATGACGAATTTTTTGATACAGGTGTACCAATATCAGTTCCGGTTGGGCGTTCAACTTTAGGGAGAATCTTTAATGTTGTAGGAGAGCTTATAGATGAGTGTGGTTCGCTGAAAGGAAAATATGATTTAGAACCTATACACAGAACACCTCCAAGTTTTACTGAGCAGAGAATACAGGAAGAAGTTTTAGTTACAGGAATAAAAGTTATAGATCTTCTTGCACCTTACCTTAAGGGAGGAAAAATTGGTTTATTTGGTGGAGCTGGTGTTGGTAAAACAGTTCTGATAATGGAATTGATTAATAATATAGCAAAAGCTCATAAAGGATTTTCCGTGTTTGCCGGAGTAGGAGAAAGGACGCGTGAAGGTAATGACCTTTATCATGAGATGATCACTTCAAATGTGATAGATATAAATGAGCATGAAAAATCTCAAGCTGTTTTGGTTTATGGTCAGATGAATGAGCCTCCTGGGGCAAGGGCTAGGGTTGCTTTAACAGCTCTAACTATGGCAGAGTATTTTCGTGATCATGAAAATCAAGATGTTTTATTTTTCGTGGATAATATCTTCCGTTTTACTCAAGCTGGTTCTGAGGTTTCTGCTTTACTTGGAAGAATACCTTCAGCTGTTGGTTATCAGCCAACCCTTGCAACCGATATGGGTGCAATGCAAGAGAGAATAGCTTCAACTACTTCAGGTTCCATTACTTCTGTGCAAGCTATATATGTTCCTGCGGATGATTTAACTGATCCAGCTCCTGCAACTACTTTTTCTCACCTTGATGCAACCACAGTGTTATCAAGGCAAATAGCTGAAATGGGGATATACCCTGCTGTTGATCCACTTGATTCGACTTCTCAGTCTTTGTCTGCTGAAATCATTGGTGAAGAGCATTATAAGGTGGTTTCTGAGGTAAAGCGTATATTGCAAACTTATAAATCACTGCAAGATATTATTGCAATACTTGGTATGGATGAACTATCTGATGAGGATAAAATTGTTGTTGATAGGGCTCGTAAAATTCAGAAGTTTCTTTCTCAACCTTTTCACGTTGCGGAGGTATTTACTGGCATGCCTGGTAAATTTGTTTCACTTTTCGATACTGTTTCTGGCTTTAAAGGGATTGTTGAAGGCAAGTATGATCACTTGCCAGAGGCTGCCTTTTATATGGTGGGGAATATAGAAGAAGCAATGCAAAAGGCTGAATTAATAAAGGCTGAAACTAAAGTTGGAGCTAAAAATTAAAGATTATGGGTACCTTCAAAGTGCAATTTTTTTCTCCTGATAATCAAATTTTATTCAATAAAGTTGCTTCTCTTTCAATAATTGGGCTTGAAGGGGAGCTTATGGTTTTAGCTCACCATTCTCCTTACTTGATTTATTTATTGCCTGGCATAATTACTGTTAAGATGAGTAGTCAAAAAAAAGAAACAGTTATAGTTGATAATGGTGTAT
>NZ_JADAKK010000004.1:10320-13918 GCF_020278625.1 Wolbachia endosymbiont of Mansonella ozzardi | reverse complement strand
AATAATTGTAGCATTATGACGAACCAAGTTCAGATTTTTGATCATGCAATTCATGATGGTGAATCTTTTAGGAGCAAAAGGATAAACATGCAGTTGGATTATCTCGTTCAGTAAGTTTTTATCGTACATTGTTTGTTAATGGGGGAGTAGTATGGAAATTTTTCTTGATAGCGTTGATTTAAATGAAATTAAAGAACTAAAAGAGTTCATTGACGGCATAACAACCAATCCTTCTTTGATAGCAAAATCTGGGCGTAAAGATAAATATGAAGATTTAATAAGTGAGATATGTTCTATTATAGAAGGGCCTGTTAGTGTGGAAGTTGTTGCGGATAACCATGAAGATATGATTAGAGAAGGTCTTAAGTTAGCGAAAATCGCTAACAATATCGTAATCAAACTGCCCCTTACACATGAAGGATTGATCTCTTGTAAAAAGTTGTGGACAGAACATAAAATACCTGTTAACATTACATTATGTTTTTCTCCTGGACAAGCACTGCTTACCGCTAAGGCCGGTGCTTGTTTTATTTCTCCTTTTGTTGGTCGCCTTGATGATATAAGCTATGATGGCTTGTCGTTAATAAAAGATATATGTACTATATATTCTAATTACAGCTTTGATACCAAAGTTCTCGTTGCATCGGTAAGAAGTCCAACACATGTAGTAGAAGCTGCAAGGCTTGGTGCTGATTCAATTACTATGCCGGCGAAAATACTTAGACAATTACTTAACCATCCACTTACTGACCAGGGGCTTGTAATATTTGAACAAGATTGGAATGCAAAACAATAAACGGTTACAGAAACGGGAAAACTTGAAGAGTGGAAACAAGTTTTGGCGCTAAATCAGAAAGCAGGTTGTTCAAGAGATCTATTGATCGGTTTTTCTTCTTTCATTATTAATAGATTTATAACGCAATTGAACTTAAATGTTCAATATGAAAAGCTTTGCACTTACTTTACTATTAGCTTCGTTTCCACTCTCAGCATCGTTTATAAGTACTGAGGGCATCAAAGAAAACTGCGATTACGAATATTACTCTAAATTGGATTATAGCTCTGCAGATGAGCTGTGCACTATAAAGCGAAAATTACAGATATGGTGAGAGATTAAAAATGTTGGCAGACGAGAGAATAAAGGAGATAGAGGAAACTGCTTTAAACATTGGTAATAAAACTAGTAATTTATAAATTCACCATTTCTTCTGGTTTCACTATTCTTTCAAACTCTTCTTCAGTGAGTAGCTCAAGCTTCACTGCCGCTTTTTTTAGGGTGATGTTTTCTTTATAAGCAAGTTTGGCTATTTTTGCTGCATTGTCATATCCTATATGCGTATTTAATATAGTGACTAACATTAATGACTGATTCAGCAGATCTTTTATCCTCTTTTCATTTGCCTTAATGCCAATCACACATTTTTCTGTGAAATTTAAACTTGCATCAGCTAAAAGTCTTATAGACTGTAAAGCATTGTAAATTATTACTGGCTTAAACACGTTTAGTTCAAAATGGCCGTTTGAACCGCTAATGGTTACAGTAACATGATTTCCCATAACTTGAGCACATACCATAGTTACTGCCTCACATTGAGTTGGATTCACTTTACCTGGCATAATTGAAGAACCTGGCTCATTTTCTGGCAATATTATTTCTCCAATTCCGCACCTTGGACCAGAACCAAGCAACCTTATATCATTTGCAATTTTCATTAAACTGACCGCTACTGTATTGAGTGCTCCACTTAGTTCAACCAGAGCATCATTTGCTGCTAATGCTTCAAATTTATTTTTTGCTGAAATAAATGGAAGATTGGTAATTTCTGCCACTTCTTTAGCAAAATCTTCAGCAAAGCCTTTTTTAGTATTGAGTCCAGTGCCAACCGCGGTACCACCTTGTGCAAGCTCATACACATTGTTCAGAGCTGATTTTACTCTTTCTATTCCCTTTTTAATTTGAACTGCATAGCCAGAAAATTCCTGTCCCAGTGTCAGAGGCGTTGCGTCTTGCAGATGAGTACGCCCTACTTTTATTATATTTTTAAATTCCTGAACCTTATCATTCAGTGCCTTATATAGCACTTCAAGACTTGGAATGAGAGAACAATTTATCTGCTTTGCTGCTGCTATGTGCATTGCTGTTGGAAAAGCGTCATTTGATGACTGGCCAAAATTTACATGGTCGTTTGGGTGTACTGGAGACTTGCTGCCCAAATCACCGCTCAAAATTTCTGTTGCGCGATTGCTGATCACTTCATTCATGTTCATGTTGAGTTGAGTTCCAGATCCAGTTTGCCATACAATAAGTGGGAATTCGTCGTTAAATTTGCCGTCTATTATCTCCTGTGCAGTTGTGCAGATCGCACTTCCTACTTTTTCATCTACGGCGCTATGCTTCATATTCACACGTGCTGCTGCAAGTTTTACTATTGCTAACGCTTCAATTATAGGCTCTGGCATCTTTTCTATTCCAATTTTAAAATTTTCCAAAGAACGCTGTGTTTGCGCTCCCCAATAATGTTCACTTGGTACTTTTACTTCCCCTAAGCTATCTGATTCTATTCTAGTTTTTTTATCCATAGTTTTTCTCCTTGATGTCATACAAATAGCTGACACTGAAATCTAATTTCACTACATAAATTTTTCATGTTAATATCTCCACTTCTTGGTTAATTAAATCATACCGTATTGTATCTTAAACTGCAACTAACCTTTAGCTATAAACATTTAAGGAATTTACTAAGTGGGAAAAAGGTAAAAAAACCTGTTAGCTAGTTATTCACTATCTATCTTTTTAATTGGCGTTTTTACTGTCTTAAGCACTTTAACAAGCGTATTTTAGCTTATATTAGGTAAAAACCTTGAAAGTTTAATAAAGACATGAGATGCACATAGTGCAAAAAATTAAACATAAGAAGCCAAGTACATTGAGTTTTTTTGTTGCTTAACCTGTACGAACTGAAGATAAATACTATTTTTGGTAGTATAATATTAGAAGAACTTGTCAAGTAGTTTTTTTTCTATTGAATCCAACGCGCTACTAAAAACTATGCAAAATGAAAGTTTTTTTAATCATCGGTAAACTTCAATCATTTTGGCTATAACTACATGGTGGGCAAAAATTCTTTGATTGTCTGAAATAAAATTTTCAATGAATGGCTGTCAGACATGTTATTCTCCGCTAATTTTGTCAAGTGCGCACCTCAACATCGGTTGATTTGACCTTTTCAGCTAAATTTAGTGAGGTTTGGTAAGGAACATCTTTATCGTTAATGCTATGCAATAAGCGTACAGGAGAGTTTATGTCTGTTGTTTCCTTTATTTAAAAGAAGATTCTCCTGCCGTCTTCTATCAAATTCTTGGTTATTTTGTATGCACAACGCCCTGAAGTAAAGTCCACTATGTCTTTAGAATCTAGTTCTTCTTTTTGCTTACCTGATAACTATTTGAATATTAAATCCTCAGTGAAGTCAGGAGCAGGTAATACACCAATCAATGCTGTAATTCTTTCTGGAAATTGAAGAGCAGTGAACAACATTAGTTACCCTCCCATACTTGAAGCCTATAATTATCTGTTTGTTGCTAGTTAGTTCGTTGA
>NZ_JADAKK010000004.1:0-10310 GCF_020278625.1 Wolbachia endosymbiont of Mansonella ozzardi | reverse complement strand
TAATCAATGAAATCACCGCTTGAATGGCCGTGGCCAAAGTAGTCAAATAACGTAAGCTCTACATCATCTCTTGGCAAAATTTATAAATAGCAGTTACTTTAGTTCCATTCATATTTGATGCAAATTCACCAAAAAAGACTATAAAAGCTCTCCTTCCCTGTAGCTTTCGATATGCTATGTACTTGCCACTTTCACTAAATAGTTTACAGTAACCCGTATTACTTTGGTAAATCAACCGGGCTATCGCTTAGTTGGCGCAAGTAGCTGACTAAATCTGCAATTTCTTGGGGATCGGAAATACCTGAAAACGCCATACGTGTACCTTTTATATAAGCTTTTGGATTCTTCAGGAAGGCAAATAGCTCTTCATATCCCCACTTTCCGCCCTTTTCGAGTACTGCTTTTGAATAGTTAAATGAATTGCCAAGATGTGCTTTTTTGTTTCCAACTATGTTCCATAAGTTTGGCCCTACTTTGTTTGCTCCACTTTTCTCGAAACTATGGCAAGCTATACATTTCCTCGCTGCTGATTTGCCTTTCTCAAAACTAGCATTCTGCATGAGTACTCCGATGTCAAGCGCTACTTGCTCAATTTTTTGCTGAGATTCACCATCACCAGCGGCTACTATCGTTTGGTGTTCAATCTTATATTTCTCCGGACTGTAGAGCATATCAACCACATTGCTGACTGTTACAATAATCAGCCCGGAAAGTAAAATTGATGCTGCAATCTTATTAAGCTCCATAACTTTTACCAATTGATGTTGCTTAAATTATGCGAATATTTTTGCAAACAGTAAACAATTACCTTGAAACCTGCCAAAGATAAAAATTTCTATCACTTAAAATTTAAGAGTAAATCTCTTTTCCATTCTGCTTAAGCAGTCCGTGGTTCAGTTACATACTAGTCTGAAATGGCAAATTCAGGTATACTACCTGCAACAAATACCCCTGTAACTATTCCTGTACCTGCTGTCATTGCACCAAGTTGCAAAGGCACCAGGAAGAATAGCATTTGCAGTTGTTGCAAGACTTACTCCAGTTGCTACACTTACAATTGTCGCAAAAAGCAAGTGTGGTAAACGCTGCTGTTACACCCTTCTTTATAAGACCTTATTTCCTTTTTTAATTCGTTGATCTTATAATGATAGTAACGATGCAACCCTATAGCTACAAGTACTAGCGAAATTGGAAATACAGCACCAATAACTCCGCCTATAACTAAAGATGACAGAGCTGTAAAGCTGAGCCCTAATTCTACAAGCGTTCCTATTACAGCACTAACTCCTACTATAGCCCCCTATAACTATCTTTGCGGTTAACTGAGCGTTATAAAGATTATCTATTAGCTTATTAAAACGTATATAATTCTTTTTTCTGCCACTCATAATAACCCTAATATTTTATTGAAAGATATATAACAACACTTCAATTTAGGACTTGTGAGATATTTTTTGAAATTATACCATGCTTCGAAGAAATGGCAAATTCAATTGTAGAACAAGCTTAAAAGTTCTGGTAAAGTGGTTTTGTTTTACTTACAAAATATGCTACTTGATATTGAAAAGCGCAGTATAACAAATGCACTATGGAGGTTACAAGAAGCAGATCAAAGAGAAATTGTAACCCTTACTCAAAAATTTGAATTACCAGAAATACTAGCTAGAACACTTGTTACTCGCGGTGTTAATGTAGAGAGTGCAGGCAACTTCTTATATCCACTAATCAGGTCGCTATTACCAGATCCCTTCCATCTTCTTGACATGAATAAGGCTGTTTGCCGCATAATACGGGCAATAAATAATGGTGAAAACATAGCAATATTTGGTGACTATGATGTTGACGGTGCAACGTCATCAGCATTAATTAACAGATACCTAAGGGCAATTGGTATACGCTCTATAATCTACATTCCAGATCGTGTTAATGAGGGCTATGGATTAAATGCAGACGCTTTATTGCAACTCAAAAAGAAAGGAATTGACCTATGTATTTCCGTTGATTGCGGCACACTTGCATATCAACCAATAGAGGATGCCAAGAATTTCGATCTTGATATTATAGTTATCGATCATCACCTTGGCACAGAAAAACTACCAAGTGCTGCAGCAGTTGTTAATCCAAATCGCCTTGATGAGAGCTCTCCTTATACTAACCTTGCAGCAGTTGGAGTCTCATTTCTGCTAATTGTTGCTCTTAATAAAAGCCTGCGTGAGCAGGAGTTTTTTACCAATAGAAAAGAACCAGATTTATTTAATCTGCTAGACTTGGTCGCCCTTGGCACTGTTTGCGATGTTATGCAGATCACTGGCCTTAATAGAGCATTTGTCTCACAAGGGTTAAAAGTTATGTCAGCAAGAAAAAACGTCGGCTTACGCGTTTTATTTGATGCTTTAGGAATTCTTGAAAAACCAAGCGTTTCCCGGCTGGGTTTTAATGTTGGGCCATGCATAAATGCTGGAGGAAGAATCGGAGAAGCATCGCTTGGCGCAAGGCTGCTTTCTATAGATGATGAAGAGAAGGCGCATTCCATCGCGCTAAAATTAATAGACTTAAATGATACAAGGAAAATGATGGAAAGTGAGGCTATTTTAGAGGCCACAACACAAGTGGAAAAGTCCGTGAAATCAGGTGCAAATTTTATAATGGTAAGCGGCAATTGGCATCAGGGAATAATCGGTATAATTGCATCAAGGTTGAAAGAGCGGTTTCACTTGCCAACGATTGTGATATCTTTAAACAATGGAATAGGAAAAGCAAGCTGTAGATCAATTCCTAGGATTGATATCGGAGCTGCAGTTCTTTCTGCAAAATTTATAAATCTGATTATTGAGGGTGGCGGCCATAGTATGGCAGCTGGGTTTGCAATTAAGGAAGACAGGATAAACGATTTATATAACTTTTTTGCTGAGAGGTTTGCATGCTTTACGCATAATAAAGCTTTAAAAGCCGACGGTATAATAACTGCTAAGGCAATAAACTTATCCCTGTGGAATCAACTGCAACGCTTAGAGCCATTTGGTGTTGGCAATCCTGAGCCGAGGTTTATTATCCAAGGAGCAAAGATCAGGAAGCCTGAAGTTATAGGAGTTGACCATATAAAATGCTTCATTGCTGACGATAATGCTATGGTTAGAGCTATTGCGTTTCGTTCTGCAAATACTCATCTTGGTTCTGCTATCATGAAGGGTGATGTTGAAGCTATTTTGGGAAAAATCTCTATGAATTATTGGAATGGCAATGAGTTTGTACAATTTTTAATAGAAGATGTATTGACTATTAGTTGAGCTGCCTATTAATCTCAGCGTTGGCAATAAAAACAAAAAACCTACTTGACAAATTCCTCCAATATTATAATACTGAAGCTATTATTTAGCTTCAGTCCGTACAGATTGAACAACAAAAAAACTCAATGTAATTGGCATCTTATGTTTAATTTTTTGCACTATGTGCACCTCATGTCTTTGTAAACTTTCAAGGTTTTTACCTAATATAAGCTAAAATGCATTTGTTGAAACGTTTAAGACAATAAAAAAATGCCAATTTATAAAGATAGGTAGTAAATAACTAGCTAACGGGTTTTTTTTGCCTTTTTTTATTTGGTAAATTTCTTAAGTATAAAGATTATACTAACTTTCGTTATCGGGAAGTCAATTTATTTCTTAAAATTTTTAAATTTTCTTTTGACTTTATATCAGAATAAGTATATAAAACTTTAAGACATGAAGTAGTGACTTATGTTAGTTGGTACTTTTATTCGATTAAGTGCCATCAAAGAGTTATAGTCTCAAGAGAGACTTAGTATCAATAAATTACTTGTAAAAGTAGATTTTACGGAAAGTAAGGCTAAAACTTGGTTCGTTTGGCTGATTGGTAACTTGATTGTTATATTCAGCAACATGCAGGTAATTTATACTTTTATGAGCGTAGATCTTGAAAAGAACTTGGGCTCACGATCGCGCAAGTTGCACTGGCAAACTCAGCTTATAATTGGACTTTTGCTATCTCACAGTTTTTTAGTGGAGCAATATTTAATACTTTTTCAAGCAAAAAATTTACTTCTTTTTGTTATCAACTATGATCCTTGGGTTTCTTGTTCTCATTTAATAGTGAAAACTTCTCCCATTTGATTTTATCTCAAGTGTTTATTGCAATTGGAGCGTCATCTGGCTTTGTTGGGGCTGCTCATATCAGTAGTACCTGTTTTCCCGTTGTCCAATTTGGTCTGATGTGCTCACTGGTACAGACAATTTCAAGCCTTTCTGCACTGGTAATTCAAATATTGTTCTCTAGCTTTCTTGCTTAAGGTATATATTGGAAAAATCTGATTGCATGCATAATACTACTTGGCGTGTCAATGTTTGTACTTATGCTCTTCTACCCGGAAGCATTCTCAGAAAAAAGTTTAGAAAAATACACAATAAGAAGCTCCATAAAAACGGTAATGTGTTCTGTGCTCGCAGTGCTAAGACTAAAAGGCATCTGGATAACCTCAATAGTGGGTGCTATTACTTTTGGAACATTTTTAGTGCTTAACACCTTATGGGCACCAAGGTTGTTGAGCAACTCAGAACTTGATGCAATGGAATCAGATATAGCAACTACGGTGTTATGGTTTGGTCTTGCTATTGGTGCACCAATTGCAGATCAAATCTCAGACTTATTTGAAAATAGAAAGCATGTAATCTCTGCTTTCGCTCTGCTACAAGGCGCTTCAATTATTATTTTACTATGCAGCCATTTGGCGATTTATATCGTATATTCTTGTATGTTAATGTTTGTTTTTTTGCGGGAGGACATATGCTTAACTTTACTGTTGTCAGTGAAATTGTAGAGCGAAAACGCATTAGCACATCGTCATCTGTTATCAATGGGTTTATATTTATTGTGAGTGGAATTATAGCATCAGCACTAGCGCTTTTTACAGATCATCAAATGGCGCTTCTTACAATATTTGCAGCATTGGCAACTGCCAGTATTTTAAATTATGCTACAAAAGAGACATATCCTAAA
Source organism: Wolbachia endosymbiont of Mansonella ozzardi (assembly GCF_020278625.1). Taxonomy (GTDB): domain Bacteria; phylum Pseudomonadota; class Alphaproteobacteria; order Rickettsiales; family Anaplasmataceae; genus Wolbachia. Next base: position 5,297 of record NZ_JADAKK010000004.1, on the reverse strand, counting down.
AAATAAAGTAGCTGAATCTTGAGTCAATTGTTATATTATATTCGCATATTATAACAAATGGATTATGTTACAATAAAAGATATGACAGTAACTAAAGCAACAATAGCTGAGGATATAAATCGAGAAATTGGTTTATCAAAAGAAGACTCTTCTGCAATAATAGACGATATATTGGATGAGATAAAAACAGGCTTGGTGAAGGATGGAATAGTCAAAATATCATCCTTTGGAACGTTCTTGGTAAAGAAAAAGAAGGAAAGGCCAGGGAATATACCAAATACACCAAAAAAAGTAGTAATTCAGGCAAGAAATTCAGTTTCTTTTAGACCTTCAAAAGTGATAAAAAAATTAATCAATGAATAAGGAAAAATTACTCTACACGATCGGAGAAGTAGCTGAAGAGCTGCATGTGGAACAGCATGTTTTAAGATTCTGGGAAAACCAATTTCATCAAATTAAACCCATAAAACGTAAGGGAAGAAGGCTATATGATCATAAGTGTATAGAGGCTGTAAAGAAAATAAAGTATATGTTATATGATAAAGGATATACAATAAAGGGAGTGAAAAAAGAATTTAATAATGATGTAAAAATCGATCGCGGTTCAAAGGATTTATTACAAGAATTTACCGACCTAAGAGACTATTTAATTAGTAAAATAAATAGTGGAGAAGCTAACGAATAGCCGTAAGCGCAGGGCAGATGTATGTCGTATAGCAGGAGAACTAATCAAGAAGTTTGAGCTCACGTTAAAGAATAGTTAAAAAAGTACCTGTGTAAATTTCCAAACATCACGTGAACCCTCTTGATACGTAACTTGCGATTAAGAAAAAATCAATACATTCACAGTAGATTCAGCTTATATCTATGTTTTTTGTGTGGATGTTATAATGGAAATTTACGCAGGCAAAGAAAGAAGAATAGCTAATGTAGTGACTCAGCACTGGAGTGAAATAAAAGGATCAGATAGAGACTGGCCAGAAAGGCATGAAATAGATACTGCCGAAATAATGGAATCTTGGCAACATTGTTTTATTATTGAAGTTAATGACCGAGGTTATATCTGTGAAAATGCGGGAGAAAAGGCTGTTGAGTTCTACGGTTTTGAAAAGAACATGTGTATTGATAGTAAATATGTAGTTGATGCACCATTTTTGCAACTATATAAAGTAGACGCAGTTATTGATAAACTTGATACTGTAGTAGATAGTAAGTGCTCAATTAACGAGGAAGAAGAAAGTGAAAGTGTTAAAATGAGGCAAGTGTTGTTGCCGCTTGGGGATAAAAAAGGTATAACACACATATTGGGTGTAATTACATTTAAGCTCCTTTAATATGCAATTTTAGCTTGTATTGTAGATTCAGATTACATATTATAGTAGTACTGTAGCTTATAGGTTACAATGCTATTTGATTCTTTAATAAAGTTATTTATATTACTAACTAGTTGCTACTAAAGAATCCTATGGTAATGTTTGTGAATTTATATGAAGAGAGTGAAATTAAAAACCAAATCTTCCGTTAAAAAACGCTTTAATCTTACAGCTAAAGGCAAGATTATCTCTACTCAATCAGGCAAAAGGCATGGCATGATAAAGAGGAGTAAATCCAACATCCGTAACCAACGTGGTACAACGATTCTTGGTAAATCTGACTCGCGTATAGTTAAACTTTACATACCTTATGGTATTTAACAAAATGGAGGTAAAATAGAATGGCTCGAGTGAAACGTGGAGTTACTACTCATGCTCGTCACAAAAAAATATTAAAGTTAGCAAAGGGCTATAAAGGACGTGCAAAAAGTTGTTATAGGGTTGCTTTACAAAGGGTTGAGAAAGCATTACAATATGCCTATAGGGACAGAAGAAACCGCAAGCGCGATTTTCGCAGCCTGTGGATAATACGTATCAATGCATCAGTAAGAAAGCATGGGCTTACTTATGGTAGGTTCATGTATGGTCTCACGCTTGTTGGAATTAGTTTAAATAGAAAAATCCTTGCTGAAATGGCTGTTAATTATAAAGACGGTTTTGCAGAATTAGTAGAAACTGTAAGCAGCAAATTAGCAGAAAATTCTTGATCCCTTTAAGCACAGCAGCATGAGAGTTGTTTTTATGGGATCACCAGAGTTTGCTGTTGGTGTGCTAAGTTTGTTATTGAAGTCAGAGAATAAGATAATGGCCGTATATACCAAGGCCCCAAAACCTTCGGGACGTGGACAGAAACTGACGAAATCTCCAATACATGCTATTGCTGAAGAAAATGGCATAGAGGTGTGCATTCCTACCTCTCTAAAATCTTCGGTAGAGCAAGAACGGTTTAGAAATTTTAAACCCGAAGTTGCAGTTGTTGCTGCATATGGGTTGATACTTCCAAAAGAAATTTTGAATATTCCAAAATATGGTTGTATTAATATTCATCCTTCGCTGCTGCCTAGATGGCGTGGTGCAGCTCCAATACAGCACACAATTTTGGCGGGAGACCAGGAAACTGGGGTTAGCATTGTGCAATTAAACGAAGGGTTAGATTCTGGTCCTATTTTAAAACAGAAAAAATTTCTGATTGAAAAAAACGACAATTACAAGACATTGCATGATAAGCTGTCTGTGCTGGGTAGCAATTTACTGATGGAAGTATTAGATAAAATTGAAAAACAGTTTCCTTCAGAACAAAACGATGATAATGCGTGCTATGCTGATAAAGTGGAGGACTATAAAATTTATGTGAGTGATACTTGCGAAGTTGCTTATAGGAAAGTTAAAGCATTTTACCCCAAAGCGTTTGTCAAAATAGAGAATAAACGTTTCAGAATACTGGATGCTGACTTTGAATTAAATGCCTCTTTAACTTCAGCGCAAGGTGAGATTATTAATGATAATATGCACATAAGTTTGAGGAACGGTACTTTAATTACTAAAGTTGTGCAAATGGAAGGAAGAAACCCCTGCAATGTTAAGGATTTTGCCCGTGGGTTAAAATTTAGCATGGTAAAAAAGCTTATAGAATAAATAGAACCCCTGAACAGCTAGTCTATAGTAGAAAAGCACAGACGAACGATGTAGGCTATGCCTGGCAGCTTTGTTGTGGAATAAGCTTTTCAATATTACTAACAATGAAGTCAGTTGTATTTTCAGCTATTTCATCTAGTTTGTCATTTATGTTTTTACCTATTTCTCTATCTTTAAAACACGCGTATGAGACTAAAGCAGCTACAACTGCACATGTTGCAGTTGAACCAATTTGTGCTATGGTGAATAGTGGTAGCCCACCTACAAATATAGATAATAATCCAATAGCTAGGTTTATAATTTTGCTTTGTGTTGTTTTTTGTGTTGATTGGTTTTGATCTTCCTGTTTATCTTCTAAAACTTTAGATATTGTTTTTGAAGCAACTTTCATCGCTATTGCTACAACTGGAACTACAATTAGTCCTATAGCTATTTTAGCTAAAAGAAGAATTGGCGGTAGCATCATTACAAGTAATAGTGAGCCAGCTCCTATAGCCAACCACTTTCCATTTATTTTTTTAGATTGATTCCCACTATCAGGCATTGTAAACCTCCACTTTGTTTAATAATTTTAACACGAAGTGCGAAGGTGGTCATGATATATTTTATGTGAAAGGATGTATTGAAAGTTTTTTTTGTGTTATTCTCTGTTAACTTATAGTCAAGTTTAAAATTTTAGAAGGAGTTACGTGTTGTTTAGAATCTTTATATACTGTTTTAGATTAGTTAGAGAGAATTGAGTGCAAGATGCAGTTTTAGTTTTACAAGATGGTAGGTACTTTTTAGGAAAATCAGTAGGTAAGAAAAGCAAGTGCATGGGTGAAATCTGTTTTACCACTGGTATCACTGGCTACCAGCATACTATAACTGATCCATCTTTTGCCGATCAAATTATAACGTTCACTTTTCCTCATATTGGCAACATTGGGATAAACAGCAAAGATAATGAAGGGGGAAAGGAAATTTTTGCAAGTGGCGTGATTATACGTGAACTTTCTTCTGCATCTCATCCTTCATCGTGTATCAGTTTAAGTGATTGGTTGGAGAGAGATAACGTAGTTGGAATATCAGGAGTTGATACTAGAGCCTTGACGAGACATTTGCAAAAACATCGATCCCAAAGTGGGATTATATCCCCATTGACCTGCTCTCCGGTGTATGACACTGGGATCTATGATAACCAAACTACTCTTGTGATAGAGGGTCTGCTGGATGAGTTGAAGAAATACAAACCTTTAAATGGAGTAGGGATAATTAACAAAGTCAGTTTAAGTAATAGCTTTAAAAACGATCTTAATGCAAAATACAAAGTTGTAGTGGTTGATTTCGGTGTAAAGGCTAGTATAGTTTCACGCTTAATAGAACTTGGTTGCGCAATTGAATTGATTAAGCCAGATAAAGGTTTTGCTCAGAAAATATTAAGTATGGATCCAGATGGTATAGTACTTTCAAATGGGCCTGGTGATCCACGAGAAATAGGAGAAAGTATGATTCTAGAGATAGACGTTATTATAAAATCTAAAATACCAGTCTTTGGTATATGTATGGGTCACCAATTGCTTGCAATTACTTTGGGAGCAAAGACCTTCAAGATGAATGTTGGTCACCGAGGAAGTAACCATCCAGTTTATAATGTAAATAAAGGAAAAGTTGAGATCACCAGCCAAAATCATGGATTTGTTGTTGATTCATCTTCTCTACCAAGTGACGTTGAAGTTACTCATATTTCTCTGTTTGATAATAGCATAGAGGGAATAATGATGAAAAATTACCCGGTTTTTTCTGTACAATACCACCCAGAAGAAGCTCCAGGTACGCACGATTCACATTATCTATTTAGGCACTTTATTAACAGTATTAAGTTACATAAAATGAAATCTGCATAATTTTAACCTGGCAAGGTTTTATTGCTTGATTTTTTAGTTTTAGGCATTTAATATTAGATATAATAAAAGATTAAGTTAAGATACTGGGGTAATGCTCTCTTAACAAATTTTGTGGAGGAGTGACCGAGTGGTTAAAGGTAACAGACTGTAAATCTGTCCGCGAAAGCGTACGTAGGTTCGAATCCTACCTTCTCCATTGTGCGGGTATAGCTTAATTGGTAGAGCTCTAGCCTTCCAAGCTAGTGGAGTGGGTTCGAGTCCCACTATCCGCTCTTTTTTTGTTGTGTCTTGATAAGATCAACATATTATTTATGTATTTGTATTTTAGGTAGAAAAGTTTAGATTATGACACAAGTAGTAGAAGCATTTGGCAAGCCGCATATGAATGTTGGGACAATAGGGC
>NZ_JADAKK010000050.1:7625-8315 GCF_020278625.1 Wolbachia endosymbiont of Mansonella ozzardi | reverse complement strand
GTATTTTGACAAATATATCCTTAACAGCACTAAAAATGTAAGCAACAAATTAGTCGCTGACTGTACTCAAATATAAAATAATATTTCGAATATTTTTCGAATTGATGCTTAGTTATGCAGCATAAATCATAAAACAAATGAACTTGCAAAATTTTCAATTTGTAGGATGCTGTTTGCAAGGTTGAAAATTGTAAGAACAATTCATCATCACGAACATAATCTTTCAGTAAAAAGCCTCAATACAACCTGGATGCACTGTCGTTCCAAACACTGACATCTTACCAACTATATTTATAGTTATTTTTTAATATTTCATCAGCTGATAGCAATATTACTTAGAAAGGTTACATTGTATCTTTTTGTCACAAATAATTTGGTGTAATTTGTAATGAAAAAAAATTTTATTTCAGATTTGTGAATCAAAATAGGCAACAATTATTCGTATGTTTAATTATTTGATTTTGTTTTTCTTTCTTTTGCAGTCTCTTAATGAAAAAGAGCGTGAACTCACTGTCAAACTTCAACAAGTTGAAAATAAAAATACTGATATAAATGATGAAAATGATCGTTTGAAAAAACACTTAATCAAGCTAACAACAGATGAAGTGGAGCTTCGACGAACTGTTGATCAGAATTCACCTATTATTAGTGATACCAGATGTTAAAACATCAGGTAATTATCTTATTTTT
>NZ_JADAKK010000050.1:3044-7615 GCF_020278625.1 Wolbachia endosymbiont of Mansonella ozzardi | reverse complement strand
CTTTTTTTTCCAATAATTTATCGAAATCAAAAAATTTCTATTTCCAATAAATTTTCTATTTCAAAAAATTGTTTTTCTCTCACTTTTTTTAAATCAAAAATTTAGCGTTTCTCATTTTGATAAAATGAAACTGATTCATTCAGTCATTTTAATTTAACTAAAACAAAATCAAGAAAATTTTCGAAACATTTTTTCTTTATTTATTTACTTCTAATTCAGTGAAAAACATCTGTTTATTTAATCATTCTTTTATCGGATATGTTTACATGAATTCTGAATGATGTAAATTTTATAGAATTTTGGTTCGTCTTGAATATGTTAGATTTTATAGATTCTGAATGGTGTGGATTTGGTAAGAGCATATTTCACGGATTATGATGACGTATATCTGATATATCTTAGTGGCGTCGTCTTCACTGAATTTGCGTGACGAAGATTTGATAGATCTTGAGTGGCGTATATTTTCGTAGTTTCTAGATGACGCTTACTTGATAGAGATTAAGTGGCGCACATTTCATAAATGCTGGATACGTGAGACAAATTTTGGAAGGCATAATTTTAGAAATTAAGAGAAATTTATTTACATTGTAAAGAAGGATATCTGATATGAATTTTTCCGGAATTCATAAAAAAGAGGAATATTTCTTTGTGAAATAAAAGTAACGAATGCAGCAAAATGCAATGTCAAGCAAATCACAGTATCTATGATCGTATATAAATGATTTACAAGCGAGCGTAAGAAAGATTAAATCGAATGATAAAAGATCAACGGAAAATTCGAGAGACGAATGAAAGAATTCGAGAGATGGGTTTCGAACCTTCGTGAGACAAAAGCGATTTAGGAATCCGGTGGTTATGATATGTTAGAGGTCACTTAGCAACAAGCATAATAAACATTTCTTCAGCAATTCTAGCAGTTTGAGTAATTTTTGGAATAATTGAAAAATTGTAAATTAGAACGAGAAAAACCACCAACTAGAAGAAAACGGTAAAAGACAATAAGAATTGAAAATTGAATTTAATAAATATATCATAAATTGATCGATCAATAAGCTGATGCTTTAATTAACTAAAGAAATTAATTTACCACTTCGTGTAACTGCATGGAATGAACTAATAATGAATAAGTACTGAGCTCAAATTCAGACTAAAACTAAATGTTCTAGTCAAGTTTTTTGCGGAATTTCATGAGGGATGAAATTCAAACAATGGCATCAGACATCGGCCAAATTCCCAAATTGAAAGCTAAAAATGTGTCAACCACTTCCGGCTACCATTCATTCGATCTAATCTTTTTTCTTTCATCTTTAAAATCATCGCATAAAAATTCATAGATGCCGTCAGAAATCGCTTAATTTTGCTTCATTTCAATACAGTCATTTCACAAAGATGTTTCTTTTATTTTATGAGTTCCGAAAGGATTTAAATCAGTTATCATTCAATGTAAATAAATGGAAAAAGTTCACTGGAAAAATTATTTCATTGTAAGTCATTTTGTATTATAAATTTTTGCATTGATTTCCGGAAAATATTAAAATATTTCAGCTCGAAAGAATCAGCTTGCCATTAAAAAGTAGAAATGAAATGGAGATGTTTCATTTCATGTAGAATATCTGCTAGAGAATAATCAGAAATCCTAAATATTTCTTTTGTTGACTTTCCTTTATTTTCCAATCTTTAAAAAATTAAAAAAATTGAAAAGAAGAATTTGAGAGTTTGAATGAAGTTTCAAATTATTTTTCACCATTCAATTAGATTGTCAGTTTCAGCACTATAGACCTTCCGCTGACAAAGCCGAAAGCTTAATCTCAAAAAATTTTAAATTAATTTTAAATACAAATTGTTTAAAAAAAAAGTCTGGAAAACCGATGTAAAATTTATTTTCTCTAAATTAAACTTTTCTGTTCTTGTTGTGAAAAATCTCCACTTTACCAAAATAAAAATATTAACCTTATTAATTCTTTATATAATCTAAATTGCGATGCAATCAGCTTATTTGTTTGCTCACTAAGCAACGATTTATAAATATCTTGGAGAAATTCAATTAGGCAAAAAAAAAATCATGGATTCTAAATTCGATATGGGAAAATTATATCAACTGTTATCCACATGAATAATTATCCATACGAATTACTGACTAGTTAACTGACTAGTTTGTGTCACTTTTCTTATACTTCACACTGACTCTCTTGTTTTATTTCACTTTCTCATTCTCTCTGTTTATTTCAACAGTTTTAAACCAATTTAGAGATTTTTGATTTATATTTTATTGCAGACATATGAATATCTTTTTTTGGGTAACTCAGATTTTTCTATCACTGTCAAAACAGGCGCAAATTCCAGTCAACCAAGGGATTCCGGAAATTCCTATGAAAAAGTCAAATGATGAACAATTAAATTACAGTCAGTTGTTCACTACCATCAAATTCTCAATAAGCTTAAAACTTGTTCTTCTGTCCATCTTTCGAATTCTCTAGTAATTTTCCTTTCGTCCATTTTCAAATCACTTCATAAAATGGACAGAAATAAGATCAGTATCTGCTTAATGTTGCATTTTGTTGCATTTATTCAATGAACAATGTTCTTTGTTTTATGAACTCCGGAAAGATTCATATCAGACAATCTTCTATCTAATATAAATTGAAGGAAATTTGAAAAATTACAACTATTTTACATATAACAGATTTTAGATTGTCAACACTAATGCATTTATTGAAAACTTATCCACTGGTCATCTGCGCTGTTATCGTAATTCAAGTAAGTTCTCAAATAGCTTTCAGACTAGAAGCATTAAGAAAGAAAGCCATTGAAAAAGTGCAAATTTTATTTTTAGGGCTGCCAGCCAGTACCAGGCAAGCCAGGACGACAAGGACGGGATGGAAACATAGGAGAGCCTGGAGAACCGGGAGATGAAGGATCACAAGGAGAACAGGGTCCAAAAGGACATTCTGGAATTCAAGGTCCTCCAGGACCGAGAGGTGATGAAGGACCAACAGGGGAACCGGGTGATCAAGGGCTGCAAGGCATGAGGGGAGCAAATAATGCACCGGCACGATAAATGAAGCAAATAATGGAATTTTCCGATGGCAATGAATCAGTGATATTTGTTCTCTTTTGGTTTTTCAATTTGCATCAGCATATCGCAGATTTGTTCTTGGTCCTGATTATGTCGTAAAATTAGTAGGTCCGAAATAATATTTCGGAATTTACTTATACAATACTGTATTTAAATACTGCATTTCATAGAGCAAATCTTTGTTTCATCTTCAAATCTTAATTTTACCATTGCCAATGTTTAACAATAGAAATTTATTGGAATTTGATCGAATTTTAAACAGAAAGAAGGTGTAGACAGAATAGCATTGCAGGAACTTTTGAATTATCGTGTTAAAGAAAAAAATGCAGATTCAGCCATAAAATAATACCTTAATAAGTTTTATACTATACCAAAAAAAACCTATTTGGAAGGCCTATAAGTTTATCAATAAGGCTTCAGCAAAGTATCGTCTGACCACATGGATAACATCTATCAACATCACCATACTCAGTTTTTTTACAGATGACCTCTAATCTTATCAATCTTTCTAAGATCCTCCTAAGTTCTAAAAGTTGAAAATTTTTCAAATGAAGCTTGAAATTCTGCAACTGCTTGAAGAACAATGGGGGGCTCAGCTGATCAATTGCAGCTTGCTCGCTCATTCCGCTTTGTATCGACAGCAAAACGTTTTCAAGGCGCAGGAAATAATTTGATATAATACGAATTAACGCTATTGGTGAAAAATTCTCCTGTAATATCAGTGTATCGGAAATTTTGATAAAACTTGCCATATCTTTATTTGCTATAGCAAAGCACAGGTTATCAAGTGTAACATAATCATTGCTAGAGGCTGAAAGGCACAGTTCTACATCATCAAGTTTAAGATCCTTTCTCTCCCCCAGAAACAAAACTAATTTCTCAAGTTCTGAGTATATAAGTAGCTTGCTATGATTAAAGTAAGACTGCAAATGGTAAATTACTTCACTTGTGCATTTTACGTCGTTTTGTTTCAAGTAACTGAATACAGTGTTGTAAAGATTACTGCTACTATCAACTTTTAGTTATTTCAACTTTAATTACACTGCCAGAGTTGAAGATAAAATGAACAAGGATCGTTGTGTTCGCATGTGTTACATCGGCGTTTGCCACAAATTAACAATTTATATAACTAAGTAACTCACTGAATACAAGTGGTTACCACACAAATATTTGGTTAAATTCTTTGCGGAAAAAAATTAAACGAAAAGCAGATAGCTGACATCGAATATTAACCAGGTTCCCAAATTATTTCTATTTTTCGAAAGTTAAAAATCTGTCATTCCAACCAAATTCTGAATTCTCAATCAACTAATTTGAAGATTAATGTCTTCTATCATTATTCGATCCAATCTTTTATTCTTTCGTCTTTAAAATCATCGCATAAAATGATCATAGATATTGTTATCATTCGCTTTCACAAATAAATGTTCACTTTATGAATTTCAGAAAGATTCATATCAGATATCTCATTTCTCAATGTAAATGGAATATTTCC
>NZ_JADAKK010000050.1:607-3034 GCF_020278625.1 Wolbachia endosymbiont of Mansonella ozzardi | reverse complement strand
TTTTAGCTGGATAGTCTACCCGCTTACAGTCTCTATCCTTCATTCGACCATAACGTATCCACATGGTTTGGGCTAATATCTTATTGGAAAGGTAGTTCATTAGTTTGATCGTTTCTTGATTAAATCAGCAATTAAATAGAAGGCAAATGCATATACAAATGCTGTACATGTTGAAATCTTATTTCGCGGTATTGCTGATAACACAATTGCTCTGTCAAATTTCAGATTGTGTTTGCGCGGTCATTACATGTTTTTTTGCTGATTGCACGTGCCATATGACATGTAAGCTCGTTAAGCGTAGAAGCATGTAATGGATTTTAGTAAATGCTGGAAAATATATAATTCTGTGTTCATTGAATTTGCAATTTTCATCATTAGTTTTATAAGTTGGTTAGTTTTCATAGAAAATTTTATAGTATTTTTGACAAAGTGCTATCAGTTGCGAGTACATTGCCAGTCCCAGCAGGTATATTTATGCCAGCATTTGTTATCGGTGCAGCAATCAGTCGTTTTATCCGCGAACTGATAGCACTTGCTGATCCTATTGGCTTTCGTAACAATCAACAATTATTGATTCTTCCTGACGTTTATTCAGTTGCTGTCTCCATCCTATATACCGCATCTTTCATTTTAATGGAAATCCACTGTATAATACCACTGTTTCTCTCAACATCTTGCAATCATTCTCTTTATTCGTACAGGTGAGTGTCATTTTGTGAGGCAGTAAGGCATATTGTTTCTGTTTCTATGATCGCTTTTAAATTAACTGGTCAATTGCTACATATATTTCTTGTTATGTTATTTCATTTTTATCCTTACTACCGTATCCGTCATCTTATGAACGATGTTATGATTCATTTATTCAATTCTTTTGCCTTTCAGATGGCAGTATTGTTGTCAAATATTGTTTGCTCATCACTTCAGCCTTCATTTTTTGATAGCATTATCAAAATCAAACATTTCCCATACTTTCCAGATATTCCAAAGTCCAATATAAATTAAAGAAAATGATTCGTCGTAAGTGAATCACGCAACCTAGTCAACGTGTAGCGTGAAGAAATATTTCAGTACTGATATGGAAGAAGAAATTTTTTGGAATTTTGGTTTACGTCAAAAGAAACAAACATTGCCGAAAATATCAAAAAATTATGTTATGTATTACAGAAACAAAAATATTTCAGTAACAGGTGTTATAAAAAAAGAAATTCACGGTTCTATTAAATCTGAAATATTTTTTTTATGGTGTAAAATAAATGCAATACAAATTAAACAACATTGTGGAAATTTTTTGGAACATTTCTGGAAACAAACAAAGATATTATATTTTATTGGTGAATATAAAAGTAATAAGTGAATCTGACAGATATATATTATTTCCTTTATTTTTATTTTTGGCCCAATATTTTTAGCAAAATTTCTGCTATTAAAATTTTAAAAGACTTCAAAAAATATTTACTATCAAATTGAAACAAAAAAAACATTTTCATAACCAACTTTAATAATTCATTTTTGAAATTTTTTTAAAAAAGTAGCATATGTCGCGAATTTTATATCGCGAAACTTTCAATAAGTCAATAAATCAAATTGTAAAATGAATGTTAATGTGTCATCTAATCAATTTTATAATGTTTAGATTTATTTCCTATTTCTTTGTTGTAGTCTATATTCACATCCTATTTATGTACTGTTAATCCTCTTCTTGAGATTGCTGCCATTGGTACGGTAACAGATATGAATACCGTTTTCTTTGTAGAGTCTTACTTTGACTCTTTCTAACACCATGCAAAAGAAAATTGTGAATAGAGTTGGCACTAGACTAATAGCTGGGAAGAAATTGGAGAGTGCATCTATATATGTGACTTAACTGCGCTGACCCTCATATAGCAGGATGAGTATTTTGAGTTAATTTTATGTAAAATCGTGCCATAAGCCTTTGTACTCATAATATCAAAGCTCTCGTGAGGTCAAAGTTACATAGAATCCTCTGTTTTGTTCTCTGCACTTCTCTTATACTTGTCTAAGAATACCATATTAAAGTTACCAATAGCTTTGAAGCCGCAGTGACTTTCAGGTAGAAGATCTTTGGCAATTTCTTCAAGCTTTTTCTGAAACATCATTTAGTTCTGTACAAAATGAGCTGTTTTCTGTACAGAATTCTAGCAGGAAAACGCTGTTTCATTGAACTTCACATGATCAAGTTTTAAATAAAAAAAGTTTGGAAAATGACCGAAATTTGATTGCAGTAATTTTCAGTTTCATCTCTTATTTAAAATTTGTAAGTAATTCAATTTTCTTCAAAAATTCCTCGTTAATATATTGAAAAAAAATTAAACATTAGCACTTATTATGAATTGTTTTAATCATTTTTATGTTATTTATACTCAAATACATTAGCTAATCAAATAGCTGATGACTTGGAATATCCTC
>NZ_JADAKK010000050.1:0-597 GCF_020278625.1 Wolbachia endosymbiont of Mansonella ozzardi | reverse complement strand
CGATAAGTTTGGTTTTATATCAAAAAATTTTCATCCAATTATGAATCAGTGAATATGCTCAATTCTCTAAAAGTTAACGATGAATTGGCAGTCAATAACTTGTGAGGATTTAAAAGAACTTCGAAGGAATATAAGGAATCAAAGAAAGATCCAGAAGAAAGAAAAATCGGTTACTCAATGAATCAGGCTCGTTAGGAGAAACGAATCCAAGTCGAAACATTGAATGATAATGAGTTTGATCTCAATACTGCACGGCAGTCAATTTGATCTTTTAATAACAAGGATTTCAATAATATCGGTTGAAGCGAGATCAGAAAAATGATGTAAGCAAATATAATCGGCTTTTCACTAAGTGTGAAAAGTGCTAATTTCTTTTAAGCGTGCTAATCTCGCAGCTCATTTGACAAAAGATACAGAAAAAGCGATTCCGAATACCGAATTAAATGGCTAAGCTATAGTCGCTAAATCGCGAGAAATGGCAGCTATTCATTTTATGTGTAAATACAGTATATTTTTTTTGTTACGGCTGAAAAGCAATCAGTGACTAATTTGTTGCTTACATTTTTAGTGCTGTTAAGGATATATTTGTCAAAATAC
>NZ_JADAKK010000049.1 GCF_020278625.1 Wolbachia endosymbiont of Mansonella ozzardi | reverse complement strand
GAAATACCCTATTACTATGGTAAGGGTGTCGGCAGAACTTGTTAAGTAGTTTTTTTTATTTCACGAAATACTAAAACTGGATAGTTATGCGAGAAGCCCATGCTCTAAGCCCTAAGCATAGAAACCACTTTATCGTAGCTTGGCAACGATTTTATTTCTCCAATTGCAGCTAAAGTAGTTTTCTCATGCTGAGATAACAATTTCTCTGCTGCTTCTTTTACGCCAGCAGTGGTAACTGCGATAGTTTTTTCTATCAATTCATTTTTACTGATATATCTATCATAATTGCCATAGTAGTGACCCAATGCTTCAGCACGGGAACTGACGCTTTCACGTGACATTAAAATTTGGGATTTTATTCGCTCTTTTACCCTATTTACCTCCTCCTCCTTCAGATCACCCGTAGACAATTTCTTCAACTCCGTCGTTATGGATTTTAAAAGCTTATCTAAGTTGCTACTATCTGTGCCAACGAAAATGGAGAGCATTCCTGTATCTGTATAGCTAGAATTAAATGAATAGACAGAGTAAACCAGTCCCTGCTTTTCCCTTATTTCCTGGAATAGGCGTGATGACATTCCACTTCCCAATATAGAATCAAGCACCCGAAATGTGTGATATCTATCGTCATGGCGAGAAACACTAGGTAAACCTATTAGCAAGTGTACCTGGTCCAGTTTACGATGTTCCAAATACTCACCACCAGTGTAATTCGTATTCTGCTTTTTCTTCAGCTCTTTTGCATGAATCTTTGAGAGAAAATCTTTGGTTAACTGAACAACTTCTTCATGCTCAACGTTTCCTGCAACAGAAAATATCGTATTCTCGCCAAAGTAATGCTCATTTATATAGTTATTTAGATCTTCTCGAGTAAATGATTTTACAGTATCCTGCGTGCCTAAGATCGACCTACCAAACGGTTGATCTCTATAAGCTGCTTCAAAATATTTATCGAAAATAATGTCGCTCGGCGAATCGTTAGTTTGAAAAATCTCTTGTGTTACAATACCCTTTTCGCGCTTCAATTCATCTTCTGGAAATGTTGAATTTATTAATATATCTATCAATATATCAATACCAGTTTTTATGTCTTTTTTGAGGACTTTTACGTAGTAACTAGTGCTTTCCCTACCGGTGCTAGCGTTGAACACTCCACCTATATCATCAAAGGCTTTTGCAATTTCAAATGCAGTTTTTGTTTTCGTTCCCTTAAAAGCCATGTGCTCTAGAAAGTGGGATATTCCATTTTGATTTGCACTTTCGGCTCTACTGCCAACACTAACTCGTATACTTAAAGCTATAGAGTCAACATCACGTACCTGCTCGGTTATTATGCGCAGGCCATTATCTAATTTTGTTACCTTCAGTACATTCATTTTATGTATTCTTTCTCAAATTCTCTTCTGCAAAACCCCAATTTATCAAATGATCAAGGAAAGCTTTTACGTAATCAATTCTACGGTTTTGACTATCTAAATAATAGGCGTGCTCCCAAACATCCATAGCAAGTAGAGGTACTTGATCATAAATCAATGGTAAATCTGCATTGGGGGTTTTGGTAATTTTGAGTTTTCCTTTTTCAAGCACTAACCATACCCATCCACTGCCAAATTGGCTCACTCCATAACTCGAAAACTCTTCATAGAATTTATCAAAGCTACCGATATCGTCTTGAATTTTTTTTGCTAGAATACTATCATTTTGAGGCTTACCACCACCATTTTTTTTCATTGAACTCCAATAAAAAGTGTGGTTCCAAACTTGCGCTGCGTTGTTAAATATAGGCACTTTGTCGCTATTGCCATGAACTTTTATTATTAATTCCTCGATTTTTGCATGCTGATAATCAGTATTCTCAACCAGTTCGTTGAGTTTATTTAAATACCCCGTATGATGCCCATCATAATGAAAATCCAAAGTCTTTTCAGATATGTAAGGCTCTAAAGCTGTTTTATCATATGGTAATTCAGGTAAAGTAAAACTCATAAAAACCTCTTTATTTCTAAGCTACTGCAATGTTAGAGTAATAAGCGCTTTTGTGCAACACATAACTTAGTTAAAATATTAATGTAACTATTGTAGTTATTCTAAAATAAGTTATAATAGTACAGTAATGTAAATACATTTTTTATTATTATATTTTTTTAGGAGGTTAATGTGTCAAATCTATCTGAGGACTTCAAGAGTTCATATAAAAATTTCAAGCAATATGCTCATTTCGGGACTGTTCATGCTGTAAAACGAGATGACGATAGTAAAGTTTCACAGAACTGTTTCTATAAATCCGTTTATTATATTGATAGTGTTATAGGACCAGTAAAAGACATGATTGTAGGAGTGAATAAAGATGCCGATACTTCAACAACAACTTTGGGAAAAAGAGAAAAAAGAGTTTACGGTACGAGACATAATGAGCTTTATGCTGGCTTCGCAAATTTATTACTTGTACTCCATACAGGGGCTGCATATCTTGCGTACTTGCCACACAAATTATTTTCATATCTCAGAGAGAAAAACGGTCCAGAATCTCTTGTAGCGTATGCTAATAATTTTCAGGACAAAGCAGAAAAACGTGGTAACACTTGTGCTAAGTTCCTAAGTTTAGTCTCATCTTACATTATTTCAGCTGTTATCTGGACTGCAGCACTTGTTATTACACCAATAACTTGGACTGTCGATAAAGTGTCAAGTAAGTTTAGTGAAATGAAAGCACCTGAAACTGTTGAACAAGATCAAAAGAGCTCCCTGCGTAATAGCTAATCTGCACAAGAAATGCCCATGGCTTTAGCCATGGGCATTTTAGGGAGAGCGTCATTTCGGCACCCCTTCTTGTCATTCTAGTTTCCCTATGATGTCATCCAAGTAGTCCTGTTCTTACACCCAAGTAGCTGACACTGGGATTCCTGATACTACTTTAATAATAAATACTTAAGAAGCTTACCAGATGAGAAAAAAAGGTAAAAGAAACCCCGAGTGGCAAGTTTTGACTCTATAATACTTTAAATTGGCGTTATAATAATTTGCTGACGCTTAGTTTAAGCGCGGCTTGGCTGAATGTAGAAAAAGTGAAAAGGACATACAGCCACTATAATCTGATACAATCCATCGAAAAATATCCTGAGTTTTTTACTGAATTTTGTCATTGAGCCTGGAGATCGAAAACAAGCTTTCAATCAGAAATGCCCTTGTTTTCTATAGTAGCAAGGCTGGCAAAGGTTGTCAAGTAATTTTTATAGCTCTTGTGACTTAAAAAACCAGTGTCGGAGCACTGGCTCACGATTACTCCCACTCAATAGTTGCTGGTGGTTTGGAAGTTAAATCATATACAACTCTATTTACTCTGGAAACGTTATTAACGATTATGCTACTAACGTTCTGCAGAAAATTCCAAAATACTAATGAATGTTGATTCTTACTCTCAAATGGAAATGCATCAGCCGTCATACCGTCAGACGATGTTACAGCTCTCAAAGCACAAACATATCCATATCTGCGATTATCCCCCATAACTCCCACAGTTCTTATTGGTAACAGTACAGCAAAAGCCTGCCATATCTTATTATACAGATCATAACTTTTCATTGTATTGATATATATTTCATCTACCTCTTGCAATATTCGTACCCTTTCTTCATCTACTTCGCCTATGATCCTCACTGCAAGTCCAGGCCCAGGAAACGGATGTTGAAATATTATCTCGTTTGAAAGACTAATTTCTTTTCCAAGCAGCCTTACTTCATCTTTAAAGAGATAGCGTAAAGGCTCCATTAGCTTTAGATTCATCTTTTCCGGCAATCCACCAACATTGTGATGAGACTTAATTGTACTAGCATTTCCTGAAGCGTGCCCTGACTCAACTACATCGGAGTAGATGGTGCCTTGCATTAAAAAGTCCACATCACCTATTTTTTTCGCCTCTTCTTCAAACACTTCAATGAAGGTATTTCCGATAATCTTTCGCTTTTCTTCCGGATCAGTTATTCCCTTTAACCTGCTCAAAAATAATTTTGATCTGTCAACGTAGTTTATCGGAATCTCTTTCAACATAGCAATAGTTTGGTCTTTGCGTAACAACCCAGTGTCAATAAAAATACAGTTCAATTGTTTTCCTATGGCTTTATATGTGAGAGTTGCTGCAACACTTGAATCAACACCGCCACTTACTGCGGCAATTACCTTTCTTTTTCCTACTAAGTTTTTAATTTTTTCCTTCTGCTTTTCAACAAGTGACCTCATTGTCCAGTCTCTTTCACAATTTGCAATATCCAAGAAATTAGAGAGCAACTTGCTGCCATTTGCTGTGGGCTTAACTTCAGGATGAAATTGGGTACAGTAAATCCTCCGCTGTTCGTTGGCAATTATTGCGATTGTTTGATTTATCACACTCGATGCAATAACAGTAAATCCCTGCGGTATAGTTTCAACACTGTCTGCATGATTCATCAGCACATCCACTTCGGAATTGACTTCCCACGTATCCTTTATAATTGGGGATTCTTTTAGTATTTTGATCTCAGTTCTACCAAATTCTTGTTTGAATTTCCTTTTTACTTTTGCTCCAAAATAATGACAAATGAGTTGCTGCCCGTAGCATATTCCAAGTATAGGAACGTTTGTTGCCTCATTGAGTTTTATAATTTCATGTACTACTTCACTTGCCTCAGTACAGCTTTCATTTACGGATTGTGGCCCTCCAGAGAAAATGAACCCGTTGAACTTCGATATTGTTTCAAAACTGATGTTGCTTGGAAATATCTCACAATAAACGCTCATTTCCCTTATTTGTCTCGCGATAAGCTGTGTAAATTGTGAACCAAAATCAATAATAGCAATTGTTGACAATGTGCTCCTCCATATTATTTAAAGTAATGTTTGATAATAAAGGAAATAGTGATGCAAGTAAACTAAGACCTCTTTAAAAGCTTTAATGTATAACTTAAACGTTACTATTTTAAGCTGAAAGAAACTTTGTATAGTGATAGCTTAGAGTTCTTAGTCCTTCCTCAGGGTTAAGGCATACTTTAAAAAAATCCCAACCGTTGCAACTTTTACCAGTAATTCCTGTGCAAGCCGCAGAGGGAGGGTCATATTCTTTTCCATTGTAGATAAACTTGCCTTTATTGATGATTGCAACCTCGTATGTTTTTCCTTTATATTTTCCAATAAGTATTTTCCCTATAAAAAGAGCTTAAAATAATTTTGTGATCTTGAGTTAAGCCATCATCAACTATGTATAACCTCTTCAGGTTTACTTACTTTGGACGCATCTGGCGGTTTATTGCCTAACATGTTTTAACACCTTGTACATTATATATGTTACAACCTTGTTTTTAACTTCCTCTGCTCTTTCATTTACATATTTTTCTACTTCACTGCGCACATGATTCTTTAAACTGCCAAGAAAGTTTTGCAAGTCGAGTAAAGTTAATTTAGAGGTTTCCATAAAAACCCCCAGTTTTGTTATCACTTGTCAGTAATACATCTAGTATATTAAAAATACCTTTAAGAAAGATGATTTAAAACTTCTGACTTTCATGTACAGGCGTAACTTAACTACCGATATCGTACCTGAAGAAACCCCCTGGCCATTCTAAAAAGTTCAGTGCTGAGTATACTTTACTTTTAGCTTCTCCCACACTGCTTCCCTCCCCTACTATATTGAGCACTCTCCCAGCATCGGAAACTAAGTTACCGCTTTCATCCAACTGAGTACCAGCATGAAATACCAGTATACCGGGAATACTCTCAATTTTATCCAATCCTCTAATTATTTCTCCAGTTTTATAATCACCTGGATAATCCTTACTTGCAACAACTACACAAACTGTAGATTTGTTAGTAAGCTCCACCGCTTTGGCACTCAATTTTCCTTCTGCAACTGATAACATTAATTTTAATAAGTCACAATTTTCATCAAATCTAGGCAAAATAGATTGTATCTCTGGATCACCGAATCTAACATTATACTCAAGAAGTTTAGGGCTATCCTTGCAAATCATTAAGCCAGCAAAGAGCACTCCTTTATAAGGCGTCCCCATATTAGTCAGTGCTTGAATTGTTGGATATATTATTCTTTGGATAATTTTTTGTTCCATATCCTTACTCATAATTGAAGGAGATGAGTATGCCCCCATACCTCCGGTGTTTTGACCTTCATTGTTTTCATTAGCTCTTTTATAATCCTTTGCACATCCAAGGGTTGCCACTTCCAACCCGTCAACAAAAGCAAAAAAGCTTAACTCCTCTCCAACTAAAAACTCTTCTATGACTATCTCTTCGCCTGATTCACCAAATTTTTTCTCTACCAACATTGAATCTATCGCCGAAAAAGCTTCATTTTCTGTGTTGCATATTACTACGCCTTTCCCTGATGCAATTCCGTTTGCTTTTACTACAAGTGGAAATTTTATTTTATTGCTGCATACAAAGTTTTTAGCTAATCCCTCATCTACAAAACACTCATAATTGGCAGTTGGTATACCATATTGTTTACATAATCCCTTGGTAAAAGACTTTGACGCCTCAAGCTTTGCAGCTGCTCGACTTGGAGCAAAAACATTTATTCCCTCTGCAACTAGGTTGTCAGCAAGCCCATCGATTATTGGTTGCTCTGGACCAATAACAACTAACTCTATATTTCCTTTCTTGCAAAATTGTGTAATATCAATTGAGTTTTGGATATTTATATCCACAAGAACCCCAAGATTTTCCATAGCTCGGCGGCCAGGAGTGATATATAACTCAGTTAAGATAGGAGATTTTTTTAAAGCCCAAAGTAAAGCATGCTCACGCCCACCAGAGCCTATAACCAGAACCTTCATCTTTAATTTCCTCGTTTTTTTGTATGTTAAAACTATTGTTTGTTTATAACAGTATCATTACTCATATATTTTTGCAACACTTTTGGTATTGTAATCGACCCGTCAGGATTCTGATAATTTTCCATTATGGCAATAATCGTTCTTCCTATGGCTAAAGCCGAGCCGTTTAAAGTGTGAACGTATTTTTTCACCTTTTTATTAGCTTCTAAAGAATATTTAGCGTTCATTCTTCTTGCCTGAAATGCACCGCAATTTGAGCAACTTGATATCTCTCTATATTTATTTTGCTCAGGCAGCCAAACCTCTATGTCATAAGTCTTCTGCGCGGCAAAGCTCATATCACCACTGCATAGCAGCATCACCCTATATGGCAATTCCAATTGCTTTAATATCTCTTCAGCAACACTTGTCATACGCTCAAGTTCATCATTTGATCGGTTTTCGGTTGTGATACTCACCAACTCCACTTTACCAAATTGATGTTGCCTGACCATGCCTCTCGTGTCTATTCCTCCGCTACCAGCCTCCTTACGAAAACACTCCGAATATGCAGTAAAACGAACTGGCAGTTCTTTTTCTTCTATTATTTTATCAGCAACCAAATTTGTTAAAACCACTTCACCTGTAGGAATCAATCTCAATTCGTCGGTAGTTAAATATGAATCATTCGAAAATTTCGGTAGCTGACCAACATTATACATCGCTTCGTTCTTCACCAAAGCCGGATGATATACCTCAGTATAGTCAAATTTATTAATATGCATTTCAAGCATAAAATTTACTAATGCTCGTGCAAGCTTAGCCAACCGTCCTTTCAATACTGCAAATTTTGACCCGGAGATTTTTGCTGCTTGTTCAAAATCCATCGAATCCAACCTCTCTCCGAGCTCATAATGAGACTTTGGCACAAAATCAAGTTTTCTTTTCTCCCCATATTTTTTAACCTCTACATTGGAGCTTTCATCTTCACCTATTGGCACGTTTTGTGTAGGGATATTTGGCAAGTTAGATAAGATATTCATCAAGTTATCTTTCTCTGTTTGCTCTTTAAAACTGATTGCTTCTATCTCATTTGTTACGTTTCTTGACGCTTCTATCTCATTTTCACAGCGGCTCTTGTTCATTTTGAGCTTCCTTATCTCTTCTGTGATTTCATTGCGCTTCCTATTCAAATCTTGCAGTTTAGTGGTTAATGACCTTTTTTTATGATCGATTTCCAATATTTCTTCCACAATAAAATTTTTAATCCCCCTGCTCCTCATCGCTTTCCCGAATTCCTCAGGGTTTTTGCGTATATATTCTATATCATGCATACATTGAGCTGTTACTAACGTTGTTACT
Source organism: Wolbachia endosymbiont of Mansonella ozzardi (assembly GCF_020278625.1). Classification (GTDB taxonomy): domain Bacteria; phylum Pseudomonadota; class Alphaproteobacteria; order Rickettsiales; family Anaplasmataceae; genus Wolbachia. The sequence continues at coordinate 159 of NZ_JADAKK010000049.1, read as the reverse complement.
GTACTTTAAAAGCTTTTTATAATCAATATTTTTGCACATACCATTAATAACTGCTAATGGTAATAGGAAAATTAAAAATACTGTTTTGCCAGTCAACAGTGGTTTCATTCCAGCATCACGCGCACAGCTGTATGAACATTGCGATTAGCAGGTAAATTA
>NZ_JADAKK010000048.1 GCF_020278625.1 Wolbachia endosymbiont of Mansonella ozzardi | reverse complement strand
CTAGCTTCAAGCTGAGCTTCTAATGAAATCGGTACGTGTACTGCCATTTGATCACCATCAAAGTCAGCATTAAACGCTGTACAGACAAGCGGATGCAGTTGTATTGCTTTGCCTTCAATAAGAATTGGTTCAAAAGCCTGTATACCAAGCCTATGCAGAGTAGGTGCTCTATTTAACAACACAGGGTGTTCTTTTATTACCTCCTCAAGCATGTCCCAAACTTCTGGCTTCTCTGCTCTTATTAGCTTACTAGCAAACTTAATGGTTGGAGCCATACCATATATCTTGAGCTTTGAGTAAACAAAAGGCTTGAATAATTCGAGAGCCATTCTTTTTGGTAATCCACACTGATTTAACTTTAAAGTTGGACCAACAACTATTACAGAACGTCCAGAGTAGTCCACTCTTTTTCCTAACAGATTCTGACGGAAACGACCTTGTTTTCCTTTTAGCATATCGCTAATAGATTTTTTATATCCAACGACACCAGCTTTATTTGCTAGAGTATTACGACGGCTATTGTCAAAAAGAGAATCAACTGCTTCTTGTAACATCCTCTTTTCGTTACGAATCATAATTTCGGGAGGATTTAAACTTAATAGCTTTCTCAACCTGTTATTTCTATTGATAATAGTTCTATAATGATGATTCAGATCAGAAACTGCAGGACGACCATTTTCAAGAGACACTAAAGGACGCAAATCAGGTGGCAAAATAGGTATAGTCGTAAGTATCATCCACTCAGGTCTGTTTCCTGATTTGATAAAGTTTTCAATAATACGTAATCTCTTTATAATCTTCTTTCTTCTTATTTCGGAAGTAACAGATTCTAACTCCAATCTTAGATTCTTTCTAATTTCGTATAAATCAAGGCGAGTCAGCAACTCTCTTATAGCTTCAACGCCTTGCATAGCCACAAAGCTATCGGCTCCATAACCATCTTTAGCTTCATTGTAGGCTTTTTCACTAATAATCTCACCTTTTTCAAAAGGAGAAACAAGAGGATCTATTACAATGTAATTATCGCTATATAAAATGTTCTCAATATCTCTTAGAGACATGTCTAGTAATGCTCCAATCCTCGAAGGAAGCGATTTCAAAAACCATATATGAGCAACAGGAGATGCAAGCTCTATATGGCCCATTCTTTCTCTTCTTACTTTAGAGGATGTAACCTCTACTCCACACTTTTCACATATACGACCTCTGTGCCTTCTTTTTTTGTATTTTCCACATAAACATTCATCGTCATTGACAGGACCGAAAACCTTAGGACAGAACAATCCACCTTTTTCAACTTTAAATGTACGATAGTTTGCAGTTGAGACATCTTTTATCTCACCATAGGACATAGATTTAATACTTTCAGGACTAGCAATTGATATACTAATCTTATCAAAAGACTGTGCAATATTAGTATGAGATATGTCTTCAATAACTATCTCGTTTTGCTTTAAAGCTACATTTAGACATAAAGAACGTAATTCTTTTATCATCACATTAAAAGATTCAGGAGTCCCACACTCAAAATTACTGTCACCTTTTATTATTGATTCATAAATCTTAATCCTACCATTAATGTCATCAGACTTCACGGTTAACATTTCCTGTAAAGTATAGGCGGCACCATAGGCTTGCAATGCCCAACATTCCATTTCACCAAAACGCTGACCACCAAAATGGGATTTTCCTCCAAGAGGTTGCTGAGTAACCAAGCTATAAGGCCCTACTGAACGTGCGTGAATTTTATCATCAACTAGGTGGTGCAACTTAAGCATGTACATATAGCCAACCGTAACCTTACGATCAAATTTTTCACCGGTGCAACCATCGTACAATACAGTCTGTCCAGAGTTATCCAAACCAGCGAGTTCAAATAATTTTGTTATTTTTTCATCTTTTGGACCTTCAAATACAGGCGCAGCAACAGGAACACCATCACGTAATTTATTTGCAAACTCGATCAAGCTACTGTCACCAATCTCACGAACACCATTACAGATGGATACATCACTACCGCAACTATACACCTCAATAAGGAAGTTACGTAAATTGTCGTGCGCGCTTTTACAGGAGTTTAAATAATTTTTCACTAATGTGTTTAGCTCTTCATTTAGTACATTTTTATTAGATATATTAAAAATAGAAGTCGCTATTTCTTCATCACTAGCTTCTTCAATTTTTCTGTTATCAAGGTACGCTGCTGCAAATTTTGCAGGGCTGTCGTTATCGAGAGACCTAATTTTCTTACAGAAGGCACTTTTAATTTTGTTGATTTCATCAAGAATGTCACTTACTTTTTCTCCTAATTTTTTGCAAGCCCAACCTACATGAGTTTCTAATATTTGTCCCACATTCATTCTTGATGGCACACCTAGAGGATTAAGAATAATATCAACAGGAATCCCATCCTCTAAATAAGGCATATCCTCTACTGGTACAACTCGAGAAATCACCCCTTTATTTCCATGCCTACCGGCCATTTTGTCTCCTGGTTGCAAACTGTGCTTCACAGCAATGAAAATTTTTACTGACATTGATACACCTTGAGGCAAGTCATAACCCTCATCCAATTTTTCTACTTTTTGCTTAAACTGTGTTATTGCATTTGATACTTTTTCATCAAAGTCTTTTTTTAAGCTCTTAACTTGTTCAGAAATAGATTTGTTCTTTAGCCCTATACTCCACCATTGTTCACGTTCAATAGCGTTAAGTTTTTCTTGATCTTGAGAGCAAGAATGCATGAGAAGTTTTTTTAGTTCGTCATAGAAATACTCACTGGTTACATTGATTACATAGTCCCGCTCTTTTTCTAGATCATCCATTTCTTTTTGCTTAATAAGTAATGCCCTTTCGTTCTCTTCAACTCCCCTGCGTGTAAAGACTCTTACATCAATTACTGTCCCTTCAACATCTGGAGATGTGTACAAAGAGGAATCTGCACAATCGAATGACTTTTCACCAAAAATCGTCATCAACAATTTTGTTTCAGGAGGCAATGAAAGAGAAGGTTTAGGTGTAACTTTGCCTACTAGAATATAGCCTGGGCCCACTCTTGTACCAATTTTTACTATACCACTATCATCCAAGTGATATAAATTTTCCTCATTAACACCAGGTATAGCACGAGTTATTTTCTCTGACCCTAAAGGAGTATCATGTACAACACATTCGAATTCTTCTATATGGATAGAAGTAAATAGATCCTTTTTAACAACTTCACTGGAAATGATAATAGAGTCTTCAAAATTATAGCCTTGCCAAGACATAAAAGCGACTAGCAAATTTTTACCAAGTGCTAGCTCACCACTATTAATTGCAGGACCATCAGCTATCACATCACCCTCTTTAACATAATCACCGACATGTACTAATGGCCTTTGATTAATGCAAGTATTATGATTGGAACGCTGAAATTTCTTTAAATGATAAATATCTACACCTAGGTAGTTAACCCTTTCTTCATCAAAGGCGCGTATAACTATGGAATTACTATCAGAGCTATCAACTATGCCATCACGTTTTGCCAAAACTACAGCACCAGAACCAGAAGCAACAAAAGACTCCATACCAGTTGCAACCAAAGGAGCAGTAGGCTTCAATAAAGGTACGGCTTGGCGTTGCATGTTTGAACCCATTAATGCTCTGTTGGCATCGTCATTTTCCAAAAATGGGATCAAGGAAGCTGCAACTGATATTACCTGTTTAGGAGATACGTCAATGTAACTCACTTGATCGCTACTTACCATGGCAAAGCTACCGGCATATCTACAGTATAGCATATCATCAACAAAACGGTTATTTTCATCAAGCCTTGCACTGGTATCAGCTATATAATACGAACCTTCATCTATTGCAGATAGATACTCAATTTGATCAGTGACAACCCTATTTACTACTTTCCTGTAGGGGCTTTCAATAAAACCATATTTATTAACACGTGCGTATATAGCCAAACTGTTGATTAGCCCTATATTTTGCCCTTCAGGGGTTTCAATAGGGCAAATTCTTCCATAATGAGTTGGATGAACATCGCGTACTTCGAATCCTGCACGGTCTCTCGTTAAACCCCCAGGACCTAATGCTGATAACCTTCTTTTATGCGTTATTTCAGATAATGGATTAGTCTGATCCATAAACTGGGATAATTGAGAAGAATTAAAGAAATCTTTTAAGACATTAGTTAATACTTTTGGATTAATAAAATCCGATGGAGAAACTTTGTCTAAACTGGAAGTAGACATAGAGTCGATTATTACGCGTTCCAATTTTAGTAACCCAGCCCTGAACTGATTCTCTATAAACTCTCCAACTGATCTTACTCTTCTATTTCCCAAGTGATCAATGTCATCCACAGACCCTTGACCGTCACGTAATAGTACTATTTTTCTTATAATTTCAATAATATCTTCGTGTGTTAAGACAGTTAAATCCTCGTCACAATTTAACCCAAGGTAAGAATTAAGTTTCAACCTACCAATATTAGACAGGTCATAATACTCAGGGTTGAAGAAAAGATTATGAAAAAACTCTTCTACTATTTCTAAAACGGGAACTTCACCAGGACGCAAGACTCTATATATTTCATACAGCGCATCCTGATAAGACATGTTTTCATATAGAAAAAGTGTATTTAATATATAAGGCCCAACATATAGATTATCGATGTTTAAAACCGATATTTCACCCACAGATAGTAATTCAAGCTTTTTTACGTCTTCCACTTTTATAGACTCACCAGCAGACAAAATTTTCGTAGAGCTAACACTATCTACTAAGTCTTCTGCAAGAAATAAACCACATATAGAATCGAAAGGCACTAGATACTCTTTTAATCCATCGTCATACAGCTTTTTAGCTAGCCTTGAAGTAACACGAACATTAGCCTTAAGTAACACATTACCTTCAACTTCCATTAAGTCAAAAGGTAACCTGACTCCCTTAAATTTGTCAGGAATAAAAGGTACTTTCCAACCATTTTTGTATTTTATATACTTTATCTTTTCATAAAATTTATCGAGTATATCATTATTTGACAGTCCCAACGCTTTTAATAAAACTGAGATTGGTAATTTTCTTTTCCTATCAATACGAAAATATAAATGGTCTTTAACATCAAACTCAATATCAAACCAAGAACCTCTATAGGGGATAATTCTAGCAGAATAAATTAATTTACCGGAATTATAAGTTTTTCCCTTATCGCTATCAAAAAATACACCAGGGGACCTATGCATCTGTGAAACGATAACCTTTTCCACCCCATTAATGATGAAAGTGCCTTTATCAGTCATCATCGGCAACTCACAAAAGTGGACTTCCTGCTCTTCTATAAGTTTTACAATAGTTGCAAGCTTGGAACGATCTCCACTCTCTTTTATCGATCTATATTCATCAAGAGAAATACCCTCTTGTACGACAACAAGACGTATAGAAGCAATAACTCGAGCAGAAAAAGTTATACCGCGCTTTATACATTCAGATTCATCATACTTAGGATCATCTATTCTGCAGCTTATGAACTCAATAGTAGCCCTATGCAGAGGATCATTTACTGGAAAGACTGAATGAAAAATAGATTCAAGTCTTTCATTATCATGACTTCCAGGAGTAAATGACTTGTATGACTCTTTTTGAACTTTAACTAAGTCTAACAAAGAATCTTTTAAGTCAATTGACCTGGAATAAGAAACCCTAGGAACAAAAGCATCAGAAACACACGTATAAGAAGAATCAACCATTAAAATACCCCAAACTAACTAAAAGCGCTAAATCAATATAGAATTAATATATTAAATATAAGCATCTTATTCAAGTTCCACTTTGGTTGCTCCTGCTTCAATGAGTTGTTGCTTTATTTTCTCTGCTTCATCTCTAGGAATGTTATCAGTCAGATCCTTAGGCAAGGATTCAACTAACTCTTTTGCTTCTTTTAAGCCTAATGTAGAATTAACCTTTCTAACCATTCTAATGATTTCCATTTTTTTGCTTGCATCAATTTCTTTAATTACAACTTTGCATTCAGTTTTTTCTTGAGAACCAGGACTAGCAGCATTATCACTAATAGGTGCACTAGCACTAACAACTCCGCCAACAAAAGAACCAGCGGGTAATCCTATCTTCTCTTCTAAGATTTTTACAAGTTCAGAAGCCTCTAATAGATTTAGAGATAATATTTTATCAACCAAATCGTTTGTTACATTACTCATACTACTACCTTACTTAACAACAAATTTATTTTTTAGAACTATAATAATCTAACACTCTTATAAGTCTCATAGAAGGTGAGTTAATAGATAACGCCAACCGAGCAGGAATATTATAAGATATTAAACGTATAATTTTAATACGCAACTCACCCAGAGAAGGCAACTTAGCTAGTTTATTAACATCCTTTATTGTAAGCAATTGATTAAGGTGAGCTGCGCAAATCACAGACATCTTTTTTTTATTAGCATCAACAAAATCAACTATCAGCTTTGCAGCTTCTACTATACCACTAGAGTATATAATAGCAACAGGACCAGAAAATCTATCTGACAAATAGGGAAATCTATCAGTTCTTTCTAAAGCTAAACGAGCTAGAGTATTTTTAACTATTAGCATCCCACCTGCTATAGCCTTTAAGCTACTCCTGAGGGCTAATGAGTCACTAGCATTTATAGATTTAAAATTTACCAGTATTAAGAAATCATTATTTACAAACACATTCATTATGTTCTGTATAAAATCATCCTTACTTTCACGCTTCACAGTATTACCCCCCTTAAATTATATCTTCCACTTTGTTTATTTTATAAGCTTTTCCCATAGTTGAATTCAAAAAGACACTCTTAAAGTACACTCCTTTAACAGAAACAGGTTTACTATTTTTAATGACTTTAAGAAAGGCTTTCAAATTTTCTAGCAAATCATCAACACTGAACTTGATGTTCCCTAATTTACCGTGGATAATACCACTTTTGTCTGTCCTAAATTTTATTTGACCAGACTTAATGGTTTTAACAGCTTCTGCAACTTTAGAAGTTACGGTACCAAATTTAGGATTAGGCATCAACCCCTTGGCACCCAATACTTTTGCGATAGAGGTAATTTTTGCTATAAAATCGGGAGTAGTGATACACCAATCAACATCTAATTTTCTACCCTTTTTTATTTCTTCAACTAAATCCTCCCCTCCTACAATATCAGCACCAGCTTTTTCAGCTTCTGATAAATGCTTATCTTGGGCAAAAACAGCTACTTTAATGTCCTTTCCAATACCCTTAGGCAAAACCACTGTACCACACACCTGTTCTTCAGATTTACGTGAATCCACACCTAAATTAACTGCAACATCAATTGACTCATTAAACTGTGATAAAGCAGACTCAATAATCTTTTCTAAACATTGCTTAGAATTACCGTGATATGCACTCATGTGTCTAACCTTCTATAACTTCTATACCCATAGATTTGGCAGTGCCTATAACCATTTTCACTGCTGAACCCTCATTATCCACTTTCATGTCAACCATTTTACATCTTGCTACCTTAATTATAGCAGACATAGGCAACTTCGCCACCAATTCTTTACCCGGATTATTGGAGCTTTTGGTCAATTTAGTTTCCTGCTTAAGCAAATAAGCAACAGGCGGACCACTGACAGTAAAATCGTGAGAGCGATCATCCTTTATAGAGATTCGTACTGTTACCAAATCACCTACCTTGTAGTTAGCGTTAGCCGTGCTAGTCGCCTTATTAAAAGCTTCGCAAAACTTAGGAACAGGTATACCACGCGGACCAAGCACTGAAGCAATTTTTGGCCCAGGTACTGCCTTTCCCGCTTCCATTAATAAGTTAATCTTAGCAATCACGACACTCATAATTAATCCTCTATTTTCTCTACTTGAGCTAAATCTAACTCTATTATTGTTGGCTTACCTAGAATTGACACTTCTACATTAATAATTTTTTTTTCATCGTTAATCATATCTACTTTACCAGTAAAATTTTGAAAAAGACCGTCATTAATTTTCACCTTTTCTCCCTTTTCATAACCATGACTTAACTTTTTCATCTCTTGAGCATTATAAAGTGCATTACACATTGAGCGAATCTCATCATCCAAAATTACCTTGGGAACATTACCATTTTTTAAGAACCCGTAAACTTTAAGAGACTTTGGTATACTATTAACAAAGTTTAACACTTCATCACATAAATTTACATATAAAAAAACATAACCAGGAAAGCATTTTCTTCGTGTAACAGTTTTTTTAGACCTTAATCTTGCCTCACTTGGCTCTTCATATGGGATAAAAACTTCCTTAAAATAATTGCTAACTCCTAATCTCATAGAATTTTCTAACACGTGTTGACATACCTTTTCTTCATAATTGGAAGCAACTCTCAAAATATACCACTTGTACTTGTCAAATTCTCTACGCTTTAAACTCATTTCATCATCTAAAACTACTTCAAAATTACCAGGCTCATCACTGCAGAACCCAGGTGTTTGATTCAGAATATCCTTACTCTCATCACACAGGTGCATATACACGTACAGTTCACACAGTTCCCTTATGTCATATTTTGAATTGCCTACCGTTTGATAAGGAATAAATACCTCCTTGAAATAAGCAGTGTAGTTTACTAACTCACGTAAGTGCCTCTCATGCCCGTAATCAACTTTAATAATGTACCATTTATATTCCATAAACAATTCCAAATAAAGCTTTAATTGTGTAAAGAGACGTAAAATCTATCAAATGAAAGAGAACTGAAAAGCATAGTATAACAATCGCTACAACAAATAAAGACGATAACACTTCTTGCTTCTTCACCCAGACAATTTTTCGTATTTCCTGCTTTATATCACACAAAAAGACACTTAACCCTTTTAACATTTCTACCACAACATTAATGCAGGAGCGATAGGAATTGAACCTACAACCTCTGGTTTTGGAGACCAGCGCTCTACCAATTGAGCTACACTCCTGTGACTAAACTTTCACTCCAAAATTTCAGAAACAACACCAGAACCAACAGTTCTACCACCCTCTCTTAT
>NZ_JADAKK010000047.1:6804-9228 GCF_020278625.1 Wolbachia endosymbiont of Mansonella ozzardi | reverse complement strand
GAATAACTAGCTAACGGAGTTTCTTTTGCCTTTTTTTCTCATTTGGCAAATTTCTTAAATATTTATTGATAAAGCAGCATCATGGATCCCAGTGTTAGCTACTTGGATGACATCACTTTTGCTTTAATCTTTACCACTCCCCTTATATGTTAAGAACAAGTCTCTATAAATATCAAAATAGTGATATTAAAGACACACGGAGAATAGGAGCCTTCACTCCCCTTGATATAAGAATCGTTGTTCAACAAGGTTCTCTTCTCTAGTTTACATACTGAAAGTTCCGAACAAACTGATTGAGCTTTTAGGTTCATATATAAGACTGGAAAATGCAGTATCACATGTTATTTATGGAGGAATTATGAATTCATCAAATATCATTGCTGGCATCGATATTAGTAAAACTAAATTAGATATGCACATTCACCCACTTGAGCATTATAAAATATTTGAAAACGATATACAATCCATTGATAAGATACTGGACTTCTTACAGTTGCACAATGTAACCAAAGTTGGTTTTGAAGCAACTGGTGGACATGAAAAATTATGTACTTATACTTTACTAAGCAATAGTTTTGAGGTGTACGTCATTCAACCAAGGTGGGGGTGAGAGACTATGCTAAAAGCCTTGGTATTACTACAAAAACTGATAAAATAGACTACAGTATCATTTCACGTTATATCAACAACGCAGATGTGCGTGTTACTCCTTTAACAGTTGGTAATATTGATTGCTTGAAACAAAAATTATCTCTTAGAAACCAACTTGTAGAAATGGCAAAAATACAAAAAACCCAAATTCAACAGGTAACTGATATATACATAATCAAGCAGATACAGGAACTTCTTGTAATTTTACGTAATTAAATTAAGACTTTAGAGAATGAGATAATTACATTTATCGGTCAAAACCAAGAGCTTAAAAGAAAATATATGTCAATAACTAGCATACCAGGTGTAAGTAAAATCACAGCCATTACTTTGATTTGCTATTTGCCCGAACTTGAAACCCTTCAAAAAAAGCAAATATCTAGCCTTGCAGGGCTCGCACACTTTAATCGAGACAGTGGTTTCAGTAAAGGAAGGAGATGTATTCAGGGCAGTAGATCACAAGTTAGGATGGATTTTATATACGTATATTCTCAGTGCACAAAAATAATTCTTATATCAAACCTTTCTTTACTAGATTATATAATCAATATAAAGAACCATATAAGATTGCTTTCACTGCTGCCATGAGAAAATTACTTATCCTTGCTAACTCTTTGGTCAGAGATGATAGCTTAGAAATATGTCTGTTTTATTTAAACTAATTCATAGCAGAGCTAATGTAGCTGTGTATTTACACAGTCCACAGCTACATTGTAGCTATTCAGTAGTTGTGTTAAAGTTAATAGAAAAATTGATGTAGCTGTAAATAGGTACTTAAAATTTTGTGTAGGCGTATTTATTCACAACTAGGCTATTACTATATAAAGGATAAGTAATTTTCTCATGGCAGCAGTGAAAGCAATCTTATATGGTTCTTTATATTGATTATATAATAAAGACCATCCTTCACAAAAAGCAGGAAGAAAGGCTAAAAAACAGCTGACCATAACCTTGGAAAAGCATCTAGCTGGTGGGCCTCTCAATAAATCAATTATTTCCTTACTCTGAGCGAAAGAAAGCGGTTTTTTACCATTATTATCTTTTATATTAGTTTTAGCTTCTGCTTTGAGAAGAAGTTCAACCATATCAGCATCGTTGAAATAAGCAGCATAGTGTAAAGCAGTTCTTTCTATATTGTCTTTGGCATTAATGTCTGAGTGCTTGACTATTAGACGTTTGTAGCCTGTTGGTCCAACTTCATTACTACGATACTCTTTTAAAATTTTATATAAATCATAACCTCTAATACCATTTGACATAATCTTACCTTCATATACACTAACAATTGACAAGTATTTTTATAAAGCTCAACATATTGCATTTACAGAAGAGTTGCAAGATACCTTTTAAGCATTTATTTTCTATTCTTAATTAATTCTAAAGCTTTTTTCAGGTCTATACTCTCAATATCTGCATTTTTGCCCAAGGCGATATTTGTTTTACCGAATTTTATATAAAATCCATATCTACCGTTGCAGATGAAAACTTCTTTTCCCTTGTCATTAAAACCGAGGGATTTTAGCCCTTTACGTGGGCTTTTTGCAATAATTTGCACAGCTTCATCTAATTGCGTGTCCAATACCTCCTTGGAGTTTTTCTTAAGAGAAAAGTATCTACCATCATAGAAAATATAGTACCCAAATCTTCCAAGGCCTATTTTTACTTCCTTCCCAGTTTCTGGGTGTTTTCCGATCACTTTCGGCAAGGAAAGTAACTGAGTAGCGGTATTCAGATCAATATCATTGACACTTATATCTTTTGGTACGGAAACTG
>NZ_JADAKK010000047.1:0-6794 GCF_020278625.1 Wolbachia endosymbiont of Mansonella ozzardi | reverse complement strand
CGACTCGTTGTTGAACTCCAGATAAAACCCAAAAGGGCCTTTTTTGATCATCACCTTTTGCCCTGTCACATCGTCTATACCCAAACTTTTTGGGTATTCCGAGTTGTCATTACTGCCTGTAATTTCTTTTGTATGGTTGCATGCAGGGTAGCTAGAACATCCAAGAAACACTCCAGCTTTTCCAAAGTTCAATTTCAATATGCCATCAGAACAATTAGGACATTTTTTGCCTATTTCTTCCTTTCCTTCTTCTGAACAAAACCAATCAACTACCAAACTGTGGATACCACTAAAAATTTCATCATGCGTCATTTGCTTAACAGAGTTCACAAGATTAAAAAACGGCACCCAAAAGTAGCCTAGTTCTTTTTTCCAATCTGCACGTCCATTTGAGATTAAATCAAGCTTTTCTTCCATTTGTGCTGTGAAATTATACTCTATACAACGCTGAAAAAAGGTTTCTAGAAATATGGTAACGATCTTACCGCGGCTGCTTGGAATAAATCTTTTATTATCCAGTGTAACGTACTCACGGTCTTGCAATACTGAAATAATTGCTGCATAAGTTGATGGACGGCCTATGCCAATTTCCTCCATTTTTTTTACAATGCTTGCTTCACCATAACGTGGTGGCGGTTGAGTAAAATGTTGTTTTGGATCAACAGAAATCAATTTGCACGCTTCACCTTTTTTCATGACAGGTAGCATGCCCTCATCTTCATCATCTGCGTTATCTCTATAAACTTTATAGAACCCATCAAAAAATATGTTCGACCCACTTGCTCGTAGAATTACCTTCTGATCAGTAGAACTAATTTCGACCATCACTTGATCGAGGATCGCTGATTCCATCTGACTTGCAATGGTTCTTTCCCAAATCAGATCATACAATTTAAATTGTTCTGGCGTTAAATAGTCCTTGATACTATCTGGCGTTCTATTTATATCAGTTGGACGAATCGCTTCATGCGCTTCCTGAGCATTTTTGACCTTTTTTACATATTGACGAGGAGACTTTGGTAAATATTTATCACCATATAATGACTTAATCAACTCTCTGATTGAGTTTATAGCCTCATCCGCAATATAAAACCCATCTGTACGCATGTAAGTTATCAAACCGACAGTTTCACTACCAATATCGATACCTTCATATAGGTTTTGCGCTATGCGCATAACATTTTTTACATTAAAGTAAAGCTTATTCACTGCATCTTGTTGAAGACTTGAAGTAATAAATGGGGGAAGCGGATTTCTCTTGACTTGCTTGCGTTCTACTGTGCTTACAGCATATTGCCTTGACTCGATCTCCGCAACTAAGTTCTCTGCTTCCTCTTCATTTTTAATATCAAATTTTTCTAGCTTTTTATTGTTATAGTGGCTAAGCACAGCAAGAAACGTTTCGTCTTTGCTATTTTGCATTTCTGCCTTTATGCTCCAATACTCCTGTGTTACAAATTTACTAATTTCATCTTCCCGCTCGCATATGAGCTTCAGTGCAACAGATTGCACCCGCCCTGCAGATTTGCTTCCTGACAATTTGGTCCATAAAAGTGGCGACAAATTAAATCCGACCAGGTAATCTAAAGCTCTGCGTGCTTGTTGCGCGCGCACTAAGTCCATGTTTATTTCGCTTGGATTCTTTATCGCTTCTTGCACTGCCTTTTTTGTTATCTCATTAAAAACTACTCTATAAATGTGGCTTTTATCACTGATTGCCTTCCTTTCCTTTAGTGCCTCTACCACATTCCAAGCTATTGCTTCTCCTTCCCTATCTGGATCTGTTGCAAGGTATATGTCTGATGTTTTACTTGCTTCTTTTGCCAACTCTTTCACATACTTTTCTGCTTTTTCAATAATCTCATACTTTATGGCAAAATCATTATCTGGATCAACAGAACCGTTTTTTACTGGCAGATCTCTAACATGTCCAAAAGATGCGGCTACCTTGAACTCTTTACTTAGATACTTGCCTATCGTTTTTGCCTTCGCAGGCGACTCAACTATCAATAAAGCCATAATTATTAGTATTTAAAAATAATATGTTGAGGAATATATAATGAAATGTAAAAAAATATTTTAATGGGTCCTGTGAATTTTACAAAGTGGATTGTTGAAGGCCTTTAGAAAACCCTTTACATTAACTATTCCAACTATTATCAGTTAATGCCAAATTTTGCAGTGATATGGCATTACTTCTTCTATTATATTTTCCCTTTACTTGTCATTCAAGTAGTTAAAACTAGAATAACATCATGCGTTCGAGGTAGGGTAGGCCCTATGGTTATACATTATCAAGTATAGCGTTGTTAACTTCAACCTTGTACTTTGATTCTAGATAGCTAATTAATTGCTCTTTTAGCGATATCATCACGCGTTTTCCAGTATCAAATGTGTTTAATTTGCCACTCGATGAATACATATCTTTTAGAACGCCTATTATAACTTCGTCATTATATTGAAAGGGGTCTGTTACCAAGTCAGTTGTCTTCATATTAAAAATCTCTTCTATAAAAGAAAAAGGGTAATTTTGTTGGTCTGCTTCATTGTGGTGTATCTGCTGATCTTTAATTAATTCTAAACCTTGAGTTTTCTCCAAATCTGTTTTTTCTTTTAGTTGAGCTGCAATTTCTTGCCCAATCTTAAACATTTGCTCTTTTATAAATCCATCACGCCAAAGGTCTTCTACTGATGCCTTGCCTTCTTCAAAATTTTGTAGCTTAGGCGGGATAATATCGGTGACCTTTACGCTGACAACGACATCTTCAATGTTCTTAAAATAACTTTTCTGGTCTTTTTCTCGAGAAAAGATAAAAGAAATCAAATCATTAGAACTTTCTACACTATTACCACTTTGATCCTTTCCACTTGCATCTACTGGACCAATGGTTTGTATAGGTAAATTGTATTCACTGGATATTTCCTCAATTGTTGCAGCATTGTATATCTTATAATTTGCTTGATTCATGAAATCGTTGACTTTTTCAAAAGACTTTCGGTTGGTTAAAACTGATCTCACGTCCTTTTTTAAATTAGCTAAATTTTCACTAGAAATTTGATGCACACTTTCCACTTTTATTATGTGCCAACCGAAACTGCTTGTTAAAACTGCGCTCACTTCACCTGCTTTGAGAGCAAATACCTTTTCTCTCATACCCTCTGGTAGAAAATCCTTGGTTATATTATTCATTCTGGTTTCCTCAAGTTTTGTTTTACCAAACTCTTCCGCTATTTGCTCAGAGCTCATTTTACCCTCTTCAAATGCTTTTCTTGCTGATTCGGCCTCTTCTTTAGAATGAAATACTAGGTTAAATATATCTCTTTGATCCTTAAGTTTCTGTTGTTCTATTATATCATCAACCTCCTCATCTGAGATCTGAACTTGATCTTCAAAATGTTTTTGGTTTAAGGAAATATATTGTGCAGTTCGATATTCAGGATAATAAAAGTGGGATTTATTTTTTTCATATAAGTTAAGTAAAGTTTGATTATCTGGCTTGGGAACATTTGTAACTGCATCTTTAGTTATTTTAACAATATCAACTACCCTGGTTTGGTGGCGATTTCTGTATATCTGCTCATCAATTTTCTCGCCAAAAGTTACTGGATAATTATCTCTAAACAGTGAAGTTAAAAACATCATTACAGGTAGGATTTTCTCTAGCTTTGCTACATATTCTCCTTCTGTCATATGTAGAGCGTTTAGCGTCTCATGAAATTTTCTTTTGTCAAATTCACCTTCATCGTCTTGGAAGTATTTAGTATTTTTAATGTGGTCCTTTATAGACTCTTCTCCAATTACCAACCCCAGGTCATTCATCAGGTTAAACAATAGTTTTTGCTCTACGAGTGCATTAAGTAAATCGTATTTCAGTTTTTTCACTTGTTCTTCGCTAACATTAGATCCAAAAATTTGCTTTCCGTAATTTTGATATAGCGATTTATACTCATCTAGTGTTATGACTTCTTTTCCAACTCTAGCTAACTCCTCCTTTTTACTGTCATCTGATAGAAGGTTGCCAACTCCCATAAAGATTAATAAACAAGCTAAAACGACAACAATTACTTTAGTGGACAAGTTTTTATTCATAAACGCAAAAGTTGATTATTGGTTAATTATAGAATAGTGATAATTTAGTTATTGTAAACCTGTTGATTGATTAGCTATAGTGTCAGTTTGTGTCCTCAGAGGGAAATATTTTTTTTCAGGTTATTAGACAGTCTAATATCCTTGGCTAAAAAAACTAACTATGTTTTCTTTTACTTCCGTGCTGTCTGTCATGTTATTTACTCTTACACGAAATTCAGATGAGTTTTTAGCCCCGCTACTATACCAGCCTATGTGTTTGCGAGCCATCTTTATTCCCGTGTCGTTTCCGTAATACTCAAGGATACTGTCATAGTGTTCAAGTATGATGCTTAATTTCTCTAAGGCTGTTGGCTCAGAAATTTCACCCCCACTTAGAAAGTTCATTGCTTGATTAATCAACCAGGGTTTGCCATAAACGCCACGACCTATCATTACTCCATCTGCTTCGGATTCTTTGAGCGCATTTTGAATGTCATTCAAATTTTTAATGTCACCATTTACTACAACCGGGATTTTTACTTGCTCTTTAACATTTCTAATAAATTTCCAATCTGCTAGACCGTTATAAAGCTGTGCCCTTGTTCTTCCATGCACAGTGATCATTTTTGCTCCAAGATCCTCTGCGATTTTCGCTAAACGTGGAGCGTTGCGGTTCTCGTCGTTCCATCCAGTGCGCATTTTCACCGTAACTGGCACATTAACTGCCTTGACTACAGCTTCAATTATTTCAGCGGCTTTTTTTTCATCACGCATTAGTGCTGATCCTGCATAACCGCTTACAACTTTTTTAACTGGACAACCAAAATTTATATCTATAACTCTAGCCCCCATGTCCTCATTTAATTTTGCAGCCTCTGCCATAACATCTGGCTCGCATCCAGCGAGTTGCACAGCAGTTAACTCATCAACTTTTGCTTTTTGCATACTCTGGCGAGTTTGCAAAATCATAGCTCTGCTTGCTATCATTTCTGAGGCTAACAAACTTGCACCGAGCTTCTTCACAATACTTCTAAATGGACAATCAGTCACTCCGGACATTGGTGCTAAGATTACCGGAGAATCGATAGTTAGATTTCCTATTTGGAGGGGCATAGGGTGCTATATATTGCAATAGTGTTACAAACCTGACCTATATTCTGCATCTTTGAAGTGGGTGATATAGATGTTGCCATTCCTGGCGAAAAATCACATAAAAGTCCGTTTTTTAAATCTTCCTTCCATTTTTCATCATTCATAAGTGCTTCTGCAAATTCTCTTCTTTTCCCATTTAAGTTAAATTTATATTTTGATAACTCTTTGTTAATTTCGTCAAATGATTTGCCTTCGATGAGCATTTGTGTAATTTTATGAGCATTTTCTAATGCAAATATGCCACAGTTGCATCCATCGCTTTGCTGTTTAGTTTTAGAGCTTTTTATATTGCCACTTCCCATTCTCAAAATTTCCTCTAGTGCGCTCACTATGTTATCAGTATTTATTGGGACGTTAACTAGTTCATTTTTCTTGTCCCGACACGTTTGTGCTGTTTTTTGGACATCTTTATCCATTTCTTTTCTTCCTTGTGCATTCAACTCGCTAGCTTGCTCAGTGAGAGGAGAAATCAACCCTTTAACTTCATTTGCAAGTTTTATGCTACTACGTTTACTACCAGGACTTGATAAATTAGTGCTAAAAGAATCACAATAATAAGCTCTAAACTGTTCATTATCCAAGTTATATGCAACAACTAGCGTTACCCAATGATTACTACCCAAATTAATAACTGAGGTAAATATCCTTTTCGAATTCTCTCGTTCTGCTTTATTTTTATATTCTTTTAACCTTTCATTCAGGGATTCAAGATTACCAGGAATACAAAAGAATATATGGCCATCTGAACTCTCTGAATAGTTATATACAGCTCTTGCAATATGGGCAATATCATGCTGTTGTAGCCAGTAAGTATAATTTTCTCTATTTGTCTTATGCACAAGAGTATCCAAATTTTCATAAAACTCTTTACCACCTAAGCCACTACCCGCAGAGTTTCTACGACTACTGTTTTTTGAGCCGGGTTCACTACCCGGCACAATACCACTATCCTTATCTAGCTCTTTCTGATTTACTACAGTATTCTCTTGCTCTTGCAACTCTTGTGGCTCAACCCCTTCCACCTTTGACGTTCTTTTTCCATTAAGTTCCCTAACTAAGCGATATAAAGGCTCAACGGCTACTTTGCATACCACTACAAAAGCTATTCCCATTAAAACCCAAACTACGGGATTAGAGATGAGCATAGCAAGTGGAAAGGTCAGTAGAGAAGATCCTATTATCAACCCTAAACAGCCAATGGTAAATGTAGCCGCCAGATATATACCAAAAGTGTAAATGGCAAACCTTCCACCAGTTTTGAGTTTGGTAAAGTAAGTGACTTTTTCTTTAGTGCTTAACATGTTATATCCATGAATGCCAGGTTAACTAGATTTTAGTAAATTTTAAGGGTAAAGTCAATCATGATAATCTTATACCAGCCCCACTACACGGAAAGGAGACAGACGAAAGTGAAAAAAAGTTATAACGTCATCCAATAGAAACGAAAAAAACTACTTAAAAATTCCTTCAGTTTCCTTATCATAGTGAAGCTATTAGAAACTTAGCAAAAACAAACAAATTAGATGCAAAATTGCTAGAAAAGTATGCTGACAAAAAACGATGAGGTGGTAGA
>NZ_JADAKK010000003.1:26696-35118 GCF_020278625.1 Wolbachia endosymbiont of Mansonella ozzardi | reverse complement strand
ACTACTATAAGTCCTTATCTTACCTCTCTTGGACTATTATGGGAAGGGCTATAAGTAGCCTTTTCTTGTCATCCAAGTAGCTGACACTGGGATCCAATTTTTCATAAAACGTTGTATTTTAACATAACTTTTATGCTCACCTACTTGATAAAATTTCTGGATTCCAGCGTCATGCGCTGGAATGACAGAGCTATGGGTGTCATTCCAACCCCTATGTTGTTATCCCAGTACTTGATACTGGGATTCGAGATACTATTTTAGTAATAAAACATTAAAAGTTTGCCAAATAAAAAAGGTAAAAGAAACCCAGTTAGTGCTAGTTATTTATATTAACTTTATAAATTGGCGTTTTTTACTGTCTTAAACGCACATAATGCAAAAAATTAAACAATAGTACACCAAGTACATTGAGTTTTTTGTCATTTAATCTGTATAGACTGAAGGTAAATAATAACTTCAACACTATGATAATGGAACCGGAGGAATTTTCAAGTAGTTTTTTTCGTCTCTATTAAATATCAATGCTCTGTCAAAAGTTTGTCATATAGTTATTACAAAAAGTCTGGCGCTTCTTGCTTATAATTAAAGGTTTAAGCCAATTTATCATGATATTCTATTTTCTCTCCCAGTAACGCAAGTTGGTATTAATTTGACGCATTTCTTCAAAAGAATCCTCTAAGTTTTCTAGCACGGCTTGGATGTTTTAATTTACGTAGTGCTTTTGCTTCTATTTGCCTAATTCTCTCGCGTGTTACATTAAAGATTCTTCCTACTTCTTCTAAGGTATGTTCTTTTCCATCTTTACCAAGACCAAAGCGCATTCTGAGAATCCTTTCTTCTTTTGGCGTTAAAGTTGCAAGAACATTGGTTGTAATACCACGCAAGTCAGCAAGTATTGCAGCATCTTCTGGCTTTGAGACCCGTTTGTCTTCTATGCAATCACCAAAGGTACTGCTATCATCTTTTCCCGTTGGAGCTTCAAGACTTACAGGATCCTTTGTTATTTTCATAACTTTGCGTATTCTTTCTAGAGGCATCCCAAGTTCCACACTCAATTCCTCTAATGTAGGCTCTCTTTCCATCTCATGAGTTAATTTTCTTAGTGTCCTGTTAATTTTGCTGATAATTTCTACCATATGAACCGGTATTCTAACTACTTTAGACTGCTCAGGTATTGCTCTGGTGATTGATTGCCTTACCCACCAAGTTCCGTAAGTTGAAAACTTGTATCCGCGTTTGTAATCAAATTTATCCACGGCTTTCATAAGACCAATATTGCCCTCTTGTATCAAGTCAAGCAGAGCAAGACCTCTGTTTGAATATTTTTTAGCGATGGAAACTACTAACCTTAAATTAGCTTTAATCATTTCCTGCTTTGCCTCGGAGACTTCTCGTTCATGTTTTTGTATCCTTTTGATTAACTCCTTAAATTCCTGCACGTTATCTTCCTGTATATATTGCTTAATATTATTCACAGAGCAGGTTATACACTCAGAGTTACCTTTTATAAACCTTGTACATTTGATTTTTAATTCTTCTGTAAGAAAAATTTCATTTTCATTGGTCTTAAAAAAACTTCTCTCTTTCAATTCACGCTTTAAAAGCACTTCATTATAAACTTTGTAGAAATTTTCCTTGTCAATATTATATTTCCTAGCTTCAGAAATGAGATTGGCTTCCTCAAGCATTATAGACTTGTTTATATTATAGAGTTTTTGTGTAATTTGAGTGACAGCAGCGTCACTTAATTTAATTTGTAACGCTATGGACCATATTTGATTATATAAATCTTCATATCCTGACTCGCTAGGGGAATTTTTCCTTAGTGTCAATGCTTCATTTGCTAAAGTAATTATCTCATCCAATGCAACTATGACCTTGGGCAATAAGTCGCTTTCCATTTCAAGAATAGAAACATTTAAATTTGCTGAGTTTATATCTTCGTTACCACTTTCTTGCTCATCACCACCCTTTTTGTTACCTGCTTCATCATCTTCGCAGTGTTCATCATCTTTGGTATCTCCAGAATCCTCAAAGTCTTCGGCACTTTCTTCGCTATTCTCTTTGGGTATTGTATTAAAATCAGAATTATAAATTGCATCTAGGTCTATAATTTCCCTCAGTAAGAGAGCTCCGCTACTCAAATCATCACGCCATGCTTTTATCATTTTTAGTGTTACTGATGTTTCGATTATTGCACGCAACATGTTATGCTTTTCAGATTCAATTTTTTTTGCTATCTCGATTTCATCTGCCCTTGATAGAAGCTTTACAGAGCTCATGTCTTGTAGATAAACTCTTACCGGATCGTCGTTTTGTACTAAAGTTGTGGCAGCATTTGACAATGTATCATCGTCATCGAGTTTACCATCATCATTGTTGGTAGAAGTATCTTCCTCATCTTCGCTGCTCTCAAGTACATTAATTCCAGAATCTTGCAATATAGATATAGTATCATCTATGAAGTCAGATGAGAAATTTTCGTCTGACAGTTTGTCATTTATATCATCAAGAGTAATAAAACCACCCTTTCTTATACTTTTGGTCACTAGATCCCTTATGATTTTTTTCTTACCTTCTGCATTATTAATAGTTGATATCATTACCTTTATATTTAAAACTTTTACACCATTAGTAAATAAGCTTACAACAAGTAAGCCTATAGTTTAATTTTTAGCTTGTAACTACCTGTTACTTAATATAGTTTAAGATACTGTTAACTCACATATGTTGGTCTTAGTCAATTATTCCATATTTTTCTTCTATTTTTATTGCTATAGACAATCCAACTGAAAATGTTGCAATTCCAACTACTATGGCAGTGAGCATTAAAACATGCGGTATAGGATTGCTATATAAATAAAAATTTGAAACTAGCATAGGAGGCAAAGAGCTTTTTATATATCCTAAAGATATGTAAAATAGCAGAACAGACGCTTGGAAAACGTTTACCCCTATCATTTTCTTGATTAGATTCTTATCATTTATGATAGTATACAAGCCCAGCATCATTAATATAATAATAGTTGTATAATTATATAAAGTCATTGTTTTTTTATACGAGCAAAGCTTACATATATTATCAACATAGAGGAGAAGACAGTAAGTGCTACACCCAGTTCTACCAGGAAAATACCAAATTTTTGACCGTTAACGTTGTTAGTTAATAATATATCATAAGATAAAAAACTTTTGCCAAATAAAACTGTTACAATACCCGTTCCTCCGTAGATTAAAATACCTAGCATATTGGTAAGTTTAATTACAGAATAGGGTATTGCTTTTAAAGTTACGGATACACCAAACAACATTGAATACAGTATTATCCCGGAAGCAATAATTATTCCGGCTTGGAACCCCCCACCTGGAGTGTAGTCGCCGTGAAATTGTATATATAAGCCAAATAGGATAATAAAAGGCACCATTAAAAATGTTACTGCATTTAATACCGGATCTTTAATCATTTTCTTTTTCTTCTTTTAATGTTAATGTTATACAAAGTGCGGCAGTAAAGACTACTATAGTTTCCCCAAATGTATCATAACCACGAAAGCTTGCTAAAATAGCCGTCACTATATTAGGAATACCAGCAACTTTTTCAGTATTTTCTATATAATAAGGAGCAACGTGCAAGTGGATTGGAGCGTCATGGCTGCCAAAATCCGGTAATTGAGTTATAAAGTGTGATAAGAATACAGTCAAAAATAAAATAGAAAAAAGTGTTATAGGGTTGTGAGATAAATTTACTTTATGTTTTTTTATCAAAGAAAGCGCAGCAAACATAAAAACTGTACTGAGCCCTGCACCAACTGAAGCTTCAGTAATTGCAACATCAGGCGCGTTCATAATTAAATACATAAGTGCAATGAGTGAACTAAATGCACACATTAGAATGCCACTTACAACTAAGTGTTTTGAAAGAACTATAAAAACCGTAACCGTAAGTAATAGAAAAAGTAATGTTACATTCAATATTTCTAGCATCTTAACCTTCTTTAGTTTTTCCTTTACTTTTATAATAAGTGCACGCTAAAATATAGCTGTTAGTTGAGTTAGCTATCCATACTATAAGGATTAATAACATTATTTTAATAGTATTGATTGAAAATTCATTTTGCAGAGCAAAACCAATCAACAATAACATCGCGCCGCTGGAATCTATTATGCTTACTGCATGTAACCTAGTATAAAAATCAGGAAATCTGATTGTCCCTATGGTTGAAATGATTACTAAACAAATACCTAAGAATATGAAAATAGGTCCTATCATAAATTATCAAAGCAACATTAATCTCATTAGTGCTACAGTTGATACAAAACTAATACTAGCGTACAAAAGCGCTATATCAAGCAAAAAGAAATTGTTCAGAACAATCGACATTGTTGTTATGAGTAAAACTGCTTGTGTCGAAAAACTATTAAATGCTAGCACCTTGTCATAAACACCGCTCAGCTTGGATACTATACGGTATAGCATTACACTAATACAAAGCAGCAGCACATAAACAGTAATGTAGATCATCTATAAATTACAAACTTCAGTAGTACTTTGCTCTATCTAATCTTCATCATCTATTTTCTCGCTGTCTTGATCGTCTATTTCGGTTTCTACCTCATCATCCTGAATATTAACACTTTCTTGATCCATATCGGAATCTATGTTGAACTGGTCATAAGAAAAATTTAGTAGTTTTTCTAGCTTACTTGTATTACTGCTATAGGCATTACTCACATTTCCTTTCATATATTCTTTACATCTGCTTACCAAAAGGCTAAATAATTCATGAGTATCTACCTGTCTTTCTGATATTTCGTATAAAGAAATGATGGTATTCTTGTGACCTTTAAACTTAGCTGCCTCAATTGGACTACTTGCCCCTGTATTTAAGTCATGTGTTCTCTGACTCGCCAATAGAGCTAATTTAAAACGGTTATTCACCTGCTCCGTGCATTTTTCTATAACAGATTCAGCCATAAAATACTGCCTTAATAAGTTTTATACTGTATCACAAAAAACAAAATGTCAACTTCTCTATTGAGACTCAGCTTCATGTTTTGCCTTTTCTTCTTTAAATTTTACTGCTTGGTTCTCTGTTATTATAATCGTTATTCCAAAACCTAATTTTTTGAGGAATCCTAACAATCGCTCTAGAGAGAACCCATCCGTTTTGCCATTTTTAATTTGTGATATCTTTGGCTGATCAACACCTAGTTCTTCTGCTGCGCGAGCTTGAGTCCAACACTTTGTTCTTATAAATTCGCTGATTATGCTAAGTAGCTTCTTTTTTATTTCTACAAAGCATAAACCGTTGTCTAATGATATTATTATTTCCATAATCTTTTTATACCCACTATCAAAAACTTTGTAAGACATTACAACATAAATCTGATATCTCAAAGTATTAATATCATATAGTTTGTACTAAATAATTATAGATATTAATATATAAAGCTTTAAATTGATTGTATATTAATATTTTACCAAGTCTATTTTAATCTTAATTATTATTTTACCTAAAAAAATTATTTATAGCAAGAGGAACGGCAGTTGCAAGGCTAAAATAGTCATTTTGTAAATTCATATTACATAAGAAGTTTATATCTCCATATCTTAAAACAGATATTCGTTCAAATCCCTGTTGAACGAGAATGCTACATATTATATTCATAATGTAACTCAAATATTTGTTGCTTTTTAGCTGAAACACTATTTAGTTAGTAAATAAAATTACGTTGAATATGGCAGAAATAAGAAAAGATGTTGCTGTAATTATGGGAAGTGAATCGGATTATAGCACTATGTCTCATACTGTTGATATGTTAAAAGAGCTATGGATTTCGCATGATATATTTATAATATCTGCACACAGAACGCCAGAAAGGCTATTCAATTTTGCTAAATCTGCACAAGAAAAAGGTCTTAAGGTTATTATAGCTGGTGCAGGGGGAGCAGCTCATTTACCTGGTATGATTGCGTCGCTTACTTATTTACCTGTTATCGGCGTCCCTGTACGTAGTAGGCAATTAAACGGGCTGGATAGTCTATTGTCTATAGTGCAAATGCCAAAAGGTGTATCGGTTGCAACAATGTCCATAGGAGAGAGTGGAGCATATAATGCTGCCATTACCGCCGCGTCTATATTGTCAATTTCCAACAATGAAATTGCAGGTAGGTTAAAAAAATGGAGAGAGAAACAGACTAAAGAAGTAAAGGAAAAACCGGGTTCATGGTAAATTTATGGCAATAATTCTTTTAGATACAAAAACTATAAACCGTATAGCAGCGGGAGAAGTAATTGAGAAACCAGCAAGCGTAGTGAAGGAATTAGTTGAAAATGCAATAGATGCTGAAAGTTCAGAAATAGAGATCAAGATAGAGAGTGGTGGGCGCAATCTTATCACTGTGATAGATAATGGAAGTGGAGTAGAAAAGAATGATCTAGAACTTGCATTTATGCGTCATGCTACTTCAAAATTAGGCGATAGTGAATTAATAGAAATCAGGCATCTTGGCTTTAGAGGAGAAGCGCTGCCTTCGATAGCAGCAGTAAGTAGGATAAAGTTATCTTCTAGAGCAGGAGGAGCAAGTGAAGCTTGGTCTATAAGGTATGAGGGTGGAGAAAAAGTGGGGGAAATTACGCCTTACCCTTTATCACAAGGCACATATATTGAAGTACGAGATTTGTTTTTTGCCATTCCAAACAGGCTAAAATTTCTAAAAACCGAAAGAGCAGAAACTCAAGGCATCGTTGATATTGTAAATAACCTAGCAATGGTTAACTATCGTATAGGGTTTACTCTCACTTCAGGTAATAAAAAGCTTTTGAAATATGCCAAGCAAACCTCGTTGTTTAGTAGACTATGTGAAATAGAAAAAGAATTTCAAAATAATTTTCTGGAGGTTAATGAAGAAGAAGGCGGAATCAAACTGACAGGACACGTCTGCAAACCGACCATCAATCGAGGTAAGTCTGATATGATTTATACATTTGTTAATAGAAGACCAATAAAAGATAATCTACTTGTTGGTGCGGTTCGGTACGCGTATCGTGATTTTGTTCCAAACGATAGATATCCCTTTGCAGCGTTGCATTTGGAGGTGCCATATGATCAAGTAGATGTAAATGTACACCCAAATAAATCAGAAGTAAGATTTCAAAATAAGAGACTAATATATGAAATAGTGACAAGAGGGCTAATTAAGGTATTGTCAACAAGAATAGGCAGCTTTACAATGAGTGATGCTAGAATAACAGAGGGGCTTAAGGAAGGCCCACCTTTCGATGTTGGCAAAGGGGGTGATGAGCTTATTGATAGTGGAAAAAGCAAAGAAGCAGAAAATCGGAAAGAATCTCATGAAAGAAGGCCAAATCCTTTAGAAAATCAACTGATGAAAGAATTTGCTTTTCCAAGCGAAAGAGCAGAGAACCTGTCGGAACAGTTAAAATCGTTTAATTACACTGGTATACAAAAATTCCCATCACAAGTGGAGACCATAGTTTTAGAAAGAGAACAAATTGATTTGATAGAGAGCTATCCACTCGGGTTTGCACGTTGCCAGGTCTACAATACTTATGTTATTGCTGAGGCTAAAGGCAAACTGATTATAGTTGATCAGCATGCAGCCCATGAGAGGCTGATATACGAGTGCTTAAAACAAAAATCAAGTATAAAAAGACAAAAATTATTACTTCCTGAAGCGATTGAAATCAAAAACCAAGCTGGAATGGAGATGGTTGAGATTTATAAAAATAAGCTTTTCGAAATGGGTTTTGACATTGAAATTAGACCAGAAAATAAGGTTGTGGTAAAGGAAATCCCTGTAATTTTGGGCACAATAGACGTAAAAGAGATGCTGATAAATATAGTTGATAGATTAACGGAAATAGAAGATACTCTACCAATAGAAGATAAAGTGAACAAAATATTGGCTACTATCGCTTGTTATGGATCAATTAGAGCTGGCAGAAAAATGAAATTGGAGGAAATGAATGAACTGCTGAGGCAAATAGAAAAAACACCATATTCGGGACAATGTAACCACGGAAGGCCAACTTATATAGAAATGAAACTAAGTGATATTGAAAAACTATTTGAGCGGAGGTAAGAGGTTGCCATAAGTATGCAGACTTTATTCCTTGTCATCCAACACTGGTATAGAAACAGAACTAAAAAAACTACTTGACAAATTCCTCTAACCCCCTTATCGTAGTACTGAAGCTATTGTTTATCTTCATTTTGTGCAGATTAAACGATAAAAAACTCAATGTACTTGGCTTCTTATGTTTAATTTTTTTTGCACTACTTGTGTTTCATGCCTTTTCTAAAACTTTCAAGGTCTTTGCCTATATATAACCTAAAATACGCTTGTTAAAGCGTTTAAGACAATAAAAAACGCCAATTTAAAGATAGATAGTGAGTA
>NZ_JADAKK010000003.1:0-26686 GCF_020278625.1 Wolbachia endosymbiont of Mansonella ozzardi | reverse complement strand
GAACTCACTTTTACTCTATGATTAACCTTTTAGAGTATCTTGTCTATCTCGTTTCACCACTCCGCTGGACGGGTACAAAAGCGGCAAATGGAATCGTGCCTAGGTACAGGAACACCTTCTTCACGGATGAATTTCCTGTGATTTCAAACATTCAGGGGTAATGACATTCTTAATTGCAGTACCTATACTCATATGACGATCTTTTTGCCTTTCTTCATTCATCTTTTCACAAAATCCTCCAATACCGTAACCTACCAACGCACCAACTACTATAGCTGCAACAAATACTGCAATAACAGCAACAACAGAAGTTAAGGCAGCAGCACCTATAAGATAGGCTATGCCTAAGCCTAACAATAAACCAGTGCAAGCAGTTATAATAGGCAACTTATTTCCTTTGGTCTCTTTATTTGATAGGAATTTCACTACATCCGTCTTGCCACTGTTTTTGGCCGGACCTAAAGCAGCTAAGCCGCAATTATCTTTTTTACAAACATCAGCACCTTTCTCTGCAGAGTATTTAACTGTATCTGAGTGGCCATTTTAAAGCAGCCAAATGTAAAGCAGTGCGGCCGTCATTACTTGCTTGGTTAATATCAACATTTTTTTCGTCTACAAAGTATTTAGCTATGCCTAAGCAGCCACTTAAAGCAGCTAAACATAACAATGTACACTTAAAACAAAGCCGACCGTCTATAAACAGCACGTCGAATAGGTAGGTTTCACTAAAGTTTTCCTGCTTCCACTGTTCGTATGTATTTTTGTCTTGTTTTAGTAATTCTACCTTTATTTGTTCAAGTATATCACTTGAGTTGTTGGACTCTACCATATTTAGTATCTGATCTCACTATTCCAATGTTAAACCCATACTTACCTCTTACTAAATTAAAAAATGATAATATGATTTGATTATTGTACACTTTTGTAAGAAAGTTAAGATTTGTGTACTTCTTTATATTTTATATAAACTTATCATTATTTGCCTTGACTTGCTGCAGTTGAGTCAACAATACGCATAGAAAAAATAATTCAATAGAAACATACTACAAATCAGCGCCACAAAAATTTTAAATATTGACTTTTACCAAAATCACAAAAAGTACCTATATTTGCGAGAACAAGCTGAGTAAAAATAAGATTGTGAAAGTAGTGGCTTGAAATTGTTGCAACAAAACTAGGCAAATTAGTTCATACATAAATTTAGTGAAAGTAAGCTAATATGGCTAGCTTTAGCGTATAATATAATCACCATATTAAGAAATTCTCAAGGAACAAGCGGTATAGAAACAACGCCTACGAGTAAAATTTCATATTACTGCTTTTATGTGTTATA
This sequence comes from Wolbachia endosymbiont of Mansonella ozzardi, assembly GCF_020278625.1. GTDB lineage: Bacteria > Pseudomonadota > Alphaproteobacteria > Rickettsiales > Anaplasmataceae > Wolbachia. The sequence goes on along the minus strand of NZ_JADAKK010000003.1, from coordinate 25,353 downwards.
ATAAGCTTAAATTTATAAGAAAAACAAAGTTGGAAAAGTTAGAAGAATTAAGAGGAAACTGGGTAACAAGAACAGGAAGATTTTTATCTTCACTGTTTTTTTTGCTGCTGATTGCGCTATCAATACGTAGTTTTTTATTCGAGCCATTTCATATCCCTTCTGGTTCGATGAAAAGCACTCTGCTTGAAGGAGATTATATTTTTACCAGTAAATATTCATATGGTTACGGTAAGCACTCCTTTCCATTCTCTCCTAATATTTTCAGCGGCAGGATCTTTTATATCCCTCCAGAGCGTGGTGACATAATAGTTTTTAAACCTACAAAAAACGATAGCATCAGGTTTGTTAAACGAGTAGTAGGAATACCAGGCGATAAAGTGCAAATAATAGAGGGAGAATTATACCTAAATGATCAGAAGGTAAAGCGAAGGCAAATTGAAAGCTTTTTTGATTATGAATCAAGTCGCAGTATACCAAGGTATATAGAAACACTCCCAGATGGAAGAAAATATGAGATTTTGATAGATAATGTTTCCAATAAACTATCGTATAATACTCCAGTTTACTATGTACCTAACGATCAATTTTTTGTTATGGGAGACAATAGAAATAATTCTTTTGACAGTAGATTTCCTGAAATTGGTTTTGTACCAATGGAAAACATAATTGGGCGTGTGAGCATAGTTGGTTTATCGTTTAAATTGGGGAAGATTGATTGGTTACCATTTAATTTCAGAGTACCTGTTGCACTGAGATTTGACAGGATATTGCACAAGGCTGTGTAAACTCTACCTATTTGTCAATTCACACAACTCTAAGGAAGAGTTTTCCAATTTAGCGATAGCATTATTGATTTCACTCAAATCATTTCCTTGTAAAGCTTTTTTTGCGTTTTGCAGTAGATTTTTTAACCTTTGATCAGAGGAAAGACTATTATTACCTTCAATCAGACGTATGAGTTTGTTGCCATCAATTTTAGCTTCTGCAAGGGAACGAGCCTTCATATCTTCATCAAAGTTGTCTATTGACTGGTTAACTATATCTTGAACATCGGCTTCACTTAAACCAGAACTTGAATTTACTTCAACTATCTTCTCAATTCCAGTGTTTTTTTCTCGTGCAGTAACAGTCAATATCCCGTCAACATTAACTGTGAACTCTATCTCAACTCTTGCAGAACCTGAAGACAATGGTGGTATACCCTCAAGCTCAAATTGTGCTAGAGATTTGTTATCTTCTATCATTTCACGTTCCCCCTGATAAACGTGAATTTTCATTGCCGTTTGCCCATCGAAGTAAGTTGTAAACTCTTTTGTTTCTGAAACTGGCAATGGCGTATTTCTTGGTATGATTTTTTCAACTATTCCTCCCATAGTTTCTATGCCAAGTGATAAAGGCAAAACGTCCAAAAGAATGTTCCTATCTTTTGAGTTTGAAGTTAAATAATGAGCCTGCAAAGCTGCTCCAATAACAATCGCCTTATCCGGATCTATATCATTCAGTACCTTATTTCCAAAGAGCTTGGCTAGTGAGTCTTGAACTAATGGCACTCTAGTTGCACCACCAACTAAAATTACTCCTTTTATGTCATCAATTTTAAGATCTATATCGTCTATAGTACGAGTGACTATGTTGATAGTCTTGTTAACCAAGGGACTGATTGCTTGCTCGAATTCTTCTTTGGTAATTTTGCACTTAAACAACTCGCCATCGACGTTGAATTCAAAAGTGCCAAAAGCATTGCTGCTAAGGTATTCTTTCACAGTACGTATATCAGCGTTATGTGTTGAAATGACAGCAGAGTGCTCTTCGCTTAAACCTGCCTTTTCTCTATACTTATCAAGTACAATTGAACTTAGTAGGTAATCAAAATCATCACCGCCAAGTTTGGTATCACCACCAACTGCAAGGACTTGAAACACTCCTTGGTGTAATTTCGATATCGAAATATCAAATGTCCCGCCGCCAAGATCATAAACTGCGTATATTCCACTACTGTTGTTTTTTTCAATCGAATAAGAAAGCGCTGCAGCAGTTGGCTCATTAATGAGGCGAAGAACTTCTATACCAGCTAATTTCGCTGCATATTTGGTTGCATTACGTGCTGAGTCGTCAAAGTAAGCTGGTACAGTAATCACTGCTTTTTTTACTTCTATTCCAATAGACTTTTTTACCCTCTCACATAGAGCTTTCAATATCTCAGCAGATATTTCAACAGGAGTAAGATATTTATCCTCTGCGCATTTTACCCTAATAACTTTTTCACTTTCGTTGTCTATTTCAAAATTAACGCCTTCTTTGTGCAAGTCTTTGACACTTTTACCCATTATGCGTTTTATAGAGCAGACGGCGTTTTGGTCAACATCATAGCCGGTTTTCAATATGTTATTTTCATATGAAAGAGCAGAAGGCAGCAGCTCACGCCCTTGTTCATCTTTAAATATTTCCACGTCACCAGCTTTATTCACTATAGCAATTAAAGAATTGGTAGTACCGAGGTCTATACCAAACACTGCTTCATTTGAATTTGGTTCAGAAATTTGAATTGGCTGCATTTTTCTTCATCTCCTCAAATGACTTATATAAATATTTCAATCTCAAAACTTGCGTAGTGGCTTCATCAAAATTCCTTACAGCGAAAGCTTTAATTAGGCTTTTAGTGCAATCTTTTACCTTTTCATCAATCATTCTACTTGCAAATTGTAGATTATCACAGTCTAGCAAATACTCTCTTATTTTCATTGATTCATTTAATATCTCGGAATTTAGATAGCCCTTTTGGCTTTTCACACCAAAAAGATCCAGCAAATGCTCGGCACGTTTTAGTGGGGACTTGAGCACTTGATAAGCTTTGTTGATATTTTCCATATTTTTGGACTGCCCTTCATTTATGTCAGTTCTACTCAGCTCAATATATTTTTTCTCTAGCTCATCAAAGCTGATGTTGAAAGCTAGTTCGATTCCAAACAATGTAAAATAGTTGCTAGACATGAAAACTCTCTCCACAGCCACATTTTCCTTTCTCATTAGGGTTTTTAAAAACAAAGCCCGATGAGAGTTTTTCCTCTACATAATCCATTTCAGAGCCAAGGATGAACATGACAGATTTTGGATCGATTAATACCTTGACTTTTTTGCCATCACTGCAGCTTTCTTCAATTACCGACTCTAAAGGACGGATATCATATGCGTATTCAATATCATATTTTAAACCAGAGCATCCCTTTTGTTTAATTAGAACTCTTATTCCTATTGCTTCTTCTGATTTCTCAAGGTTATTATGCTGTTTTTTATCCAATAAATACCTTATCCTTTCCACTGCATTTGCAGTTATGGTGATAAGTTTTTTATCTTTCTTTGCAGCATTTACTCCTTGGTATTTACTCATAGCTGTTTTTGTTTGTTTTGGTAATCATGAATAGCAGCTTTTATAGCGTCTTCGGCAAGCACCGAGCAGTGTATCTTCACTGGAGGCAAAGACAACTCTTCCACTATTTGAGTATTTTTTATCTTTGTTACATCTTCAATAGTTTTTCCTTTGATCATCTCTGTAAGCAAGGAGCTCGAAGCGATAGCAGAACCACAACCAAATGTTTTAAATTTTGCATCCTCGATAACACCTTTGTCATTGACCTTTATTTGCAATTTCATAACGTCACCACATGATGGTGCACCCACCAGGCCAGTGCCAACATTTGGATCATTTTTATCCAGAGAACCAGAATTCCTTGGATTTTCATAATGATCTAAAATTTTCTCATTATAACTCATAGAATTACCCGTAAACCACTACTTACATTATAAACATATTTAGGTTAAAACTAAAGTAAAATGTACTAGCAAACCGTGCATTTTATGAGTAAAATATACCGTTTTTGAGTGCATTTTACTTTACAAATTCATGTAGTACATGTCATTCTTTACATTGCAACTTTAAAAGGAGTATTTGCTTGAGTTTGTTTAGTAACCTTTATAAAGGACTGTTAAAAACTTCTTCACACTTTAGCGATGGGGTAAAGAGTATTTTTTCTGGCAAAAAAAAATTAGATCAGTCGCTTTTGGATGAGCTAGAAGAGTTGCTAATTAGTATGGATATCGGTCATAAAACTTCTAAGTTGATTATTGACAGGCTCACAAGCATCAAGTTTGATAAGGAAGTTGAGCATAACATTATCATGCAGCAGCTAATAAGCGAAATAGAATCGATATTGGACCCTGCTGTGCAAGCGCTAATTTTAAACAAAAAACCACATATAATAATGGTATGCGGAGTGAATGGTAATGGTAAAACCACAACTATAGGTAAGCTTGCGTATAAATATAAGGAAATAGGAAAGTCCATTATGCTTGTTGCATGTGACACATTCAGAGCTGCTGCTAGTGAACAGTTAAATATCTGGGCAGGACGTTCTGGTTGCTCCATTGTCACTGGAGAGTATGGTAGCGACTCTGCAAGTGTAGCATATAGAGCTGTAAGTCAAGCTATAAAAGATAACATTGATGTTGTTCTGATTGATACAGCAGGCAGACTTCAAAATAATGTAAACCTTATGGAGGAGTTATCAAAAATATATAGAACAATAAAGAAATTGGATGATGCTGCTCCTCATGATGTTATTTTAGTTCTCGATGCAACCACCGGCCAAAACGCTTATAGCCAACTAGAGGCATTTAGCAAAATGGTGAATGTTACTGGGCTAATCGTAACTAAGCTAGATGGCACTGCTAAGGGCGGAGTAGTGATTGGGCTTGCGGAAGCTTATAAGGTAAAGCTGCATGCTATAGGAATTGGCGAGGGTATAGAGGATCTTAGGGAGTTTACTAGTAAAGAATTTGCTGAAGCGCTGTTTAACTGTGATTGAAGATATCTCTTAACTCCTTTATGTGACCAAGCTTAATTATCTCAATATCATGGAAGAATAGTTTCCATTTTAGGCGTAATTGCTTTTTTAAACCCCAGTTTTTGTGCTTCTTTGAGCCTTAGGTCAACATGTGAGATGTTTCTAATCTCTCATAAAAGTGCAACTTCGCCACAAATTATTAAAGAAGTTGGCAGTGGTAAATTTACTATGCTTGAAAAAGGTAAGCAGCAACAGCAAGATCAGCCGATGGCTCTCGTATTTTCAGTCCTCCCGCGATGTTCAGATACACTTCTTTTTTGTGTAAAGACATCTTACAACGAGCATTTAATACTGCAATGATCATGGCTAATCGATTGATATCCCATCCAACCACTGCTCTTCTTTGGATTTTCCATGCTCGTTCCCGCCATCAATGCTTGAACTCCCATCAAAATTGGTTTTGAACCTTCAATTCCTGCGAATACAGCACTGCCGATAACTCTTCTATCATCAATATTTCCTGCTAGAAATAATGATGATGGATTATCGATAGGCACGAGTCCTGCTTCAGACATTTTGAAAGCACCAATTTCATTTGCAGGGCCGAATCTGTTTTTAATAGCACGCAAAATGCGGTATTGATTACTATTTTCACCTTCGAAATATAGCACTGTGTCCACCATATGTTCCAAAGTTTTAGGTCCAGCTATTTGTCCATCCTTAGTTATATGATCAACTACTAAGAGGGAAGCACCATGTTGTTTTGCAAGAATGGTTAATTCATAGGCACAAGTGCGAACCTGATTCACAGTCCCTGGTGCTGATGTAATTTCGCTATCATACATCGTTTGTATGGAGTTAATAATTAAGAATTTTATATTTCTATTTTCTCTTATCGTTGTAACTACACCAGCTAAAGACACTGTAGATAAAAGCTTAATTTTAGACTTATTTATCTTAAGGCGTTTTGCTCTGAGGCTCACTTGTTCCAAAGATTCCTCCCCGGATACATTAAAAACACTCGAGGGAGGAAAGTTGTGCAACGCTAGCTGCAATTCTGAGTAAAAGGGTAGATTCCCTAATTCCAGGTTTGCCACCAATTAAAATGCTTGGACCTTTAACAATACCACCATCAAAAACTCTATCCAACTCTTCTATTCACGTCAAAAGACGATCCGGGGTAGCAAACTTATCATCCGATAATGCCTTTATTAAAATTGGTACAGATGTACTTTTCGCTTCTGTTCTTACGACTATTTCTTCAACAACTGTGTCCCAATTATCACACGCAATGCACCTTCCTACCCACCTACCAGTGTTGTGACCGCAGGATTGACATACATATACAGTTTTCATAAAAGCTAAAGTTGTTTTTCGCAATTATAATAAAGATTAGTTAAATATGCGATAAGCACTAAGCCCTAGATGTATAGTTCCAGAGTGCAATAACGCAACATAGAGGGATTATCATTGAAGGAGGAGCTAAATCTCTTACATAACCTGCTTTCTCTGATTTTGCGCCAAAATTTGCTTACACTTCTAAAATGTTCCAAGTACTCTGCAGTGCTCATCTGTGCTTCTCCTAAAAATTCCTTACCATAAATTGGTTGTGTAAGGGATTCATTACAGCGCGATTGCGGGTACTTTGCGCATGCATGGACTTTAACATAATCTAGTGAGCAGTTGATTGAAATTGCTGATTTATTCAAGAGACTTTAATGATATTCAGTCCACTTACTTTTCTATCTTCCATATCGCGATGAGCCTCTATTATTTCATTGAATTTATATTTTTTGTTAATCCTCACAGTTAAAAGTTTTTTCCTTATCATCTCAAAGATTTCCATTGCAGTAAGCACTAATGTGAATCTGTCATACTTATAATGATATATCGAGGTTCCTGTGGCAAATAGCGAACGTGAGCTAAGTAAAGAAAAGCTAACCGGAGCGCTGCCTGATATCTGACCATAGGAAACATACATGCCGAACTTGCCTAAAGATTCAAAAGAAAGCTTGCTTGTAGCATAGCCTATCGGGTCATATACTGCATCTACTCCTTTATTTTGTGTAATCTCCATAATTTTAGAAACAAAATCTTTATCATTGTAATTTACTGCGTATATGCAGCCATTCTGTAAAGCTATCTTCATTTTTTCATCAGAACTTACAGAACCTATAACCATCCCCTTTTTATCCTTTACCCATTGGCATATTATCTGTCCTAAACCACCACTGGCTCCATGCACGAGCACAACAGCGCCAGGTTTTATTTTGTAAGACTGGTTAACCAGATAGTGAGCTGCCATGCCTTTAAATAGCACTGCTGCTACAATTTCATCCGGTATTTCGTCTGGAATTTTTATCAGATATTTTTGGTGTATGGTACGTTTTTCGCAATATGCTCCGGGTGGTGCTGTACAATATCCAACTCTATCTCCAATTTCTAAGCCACCGCTTACTTTTTTGCCAAGCTTTTCAATAATTCCAACTGCTTCTACTCCAATCACTGATGGCAGGTTTTTAATTTTGCGGATGCCTTTTCTATGCTCTAAGTCATAACGATTTAAACCGATAGCTGTGTGACTTACCAAAACTTCCCCGCTTCTTGGCTCATTTGTACTTTTATCTACAAATTCCAATACTTCCGGTTCTCCAGTTCTTTTTATTTGTACGGCTTTAACCATGATGGACATAGTAAAAACTGCGCCTATATTACCTGATAATCAGTATCTTGTAAAATTATTTAGAAATCTGTAAGACATGTGTTGATAAAAGAGTCGGGGCGGAGAGATTTGAACTCCCGGCCCTTTGGTCCCAAACCAAATGCGCTACCAGACTGCGCCACGCCCCGATTTCTTTATTTAAAATAGCAATAACTAAGGTAAAATGCAAGGTTCATTTATTTATCAAAAAGCATTTGTTTTTGTCCATCATAATACCTTTGCGGTAGCTGGATGACATTTAGATTTTTTAGCCATAGAAACTGAAAAACTACCTGACAACCTTCGTCGTCACCCTTGTCATAGTAATGGAGCTATTTATTTGACTTCCCAATCTGTGCAGATTTAAAATGACAAGAAAACTTATATTCGGCGTATTATTGTTTAATTTTTCACACTATGTGCACTGCATGTCTTTTTAAAATTTCGGGTTTTTATCCATACAAGCTGAAACGCGCTTATAAGTAGTTTAGAACATCACCCAACGCCGGATTTTAAAATAGAGAGTGGAATAACTAGCTAACTTGGGGTTTTATTGTCTTTTTTTTCTGCTTGGCAAATTTCTTAAATATTATAGCTTAGACTAGTTGCGTTTAAAAGCAGCTAAATTGCAGCGTTTAAGACATAAAAATGCCAACACCAAAAATAAATACTCACCAGGGTTTCTTTTACCTTTTTTATTTAATAGATTTCTTAAACATTTATAGCTAGTTGCAATTTATGAACAAACATTTGTTTTATAATAGATGGTGTCATTCTAGTGCGTGATGCACAGCTGTACGAACATTGCAATTAGCAGATAATTTGCGTAACAGACGATGTAATCTTAAGTGTTCCGACACTGGGATCCAGCCTTTCTATAATCATCAGAAACGTCATATTTTAACATAAAAATAAAACAGCTGCTTTTATACTCACCAACTTAATAAAATTCCTGGATGCCAGTATCAAGCACTGGTATGACATCCTCCTAATAGCACAATGTTCGTACAGCTGTGACCATAGATTGGTTATGCAAGAGATCTAATAAAAGCTGTGTTATCTTCTTGCAGCATGAAGCGTATGTTTTTTGCTATTTTTTCTACTAAGTGGATGGCGCTGTTAAAATTTGCGAATTTGGACAATACATAATCCGCTAGCTCTCTTTGATCATTGGGCCTTCCTATTCCGAATCTCAGGCGCCAATAATCATTACCAATAAAACTATCTATGGATTTAAGTCCATTATGTCCAGCAGAGCTGCCACCCTTCTTTATTTTTATTCTTCCAAGCTCCAGATCAGCATCATCATGTATAATAATAATATTATCTAGCGAAAATTTATAAAAGTTTCGTACTTTTGCAACAGAGATACCTGAGTTATTCATAAATGAATAAGGCTTTAGCAACATAGTTTTACTTTCATTAATTATGCCAGAGGTTATCAGGTAATCAGCTTTTTTTAAGAACGGCTGAAAACTCCAACATTTGCAAATTGCATCGACAATGATGAAGCCAATATTGTGATAAGTGAGCTCATATTGGCTACCTGGATTACCAAGCCCAACTAGCAGATACACTATTCCTCTGTCTTTGCTTGAGGTTCTTCAACATTACTATCGGCAGTAGAAATTGTAACAACAGTGAAGTTTTCTTCTTCATGTGCTGCAAGTTTAACACCTTCTGGCAATTTCACATCATTTATGTGTATAGACTGGCCGATCATTTTACCAGACAGATCAACTTCTATAGCCTGAGGTATTTTGTCAGGAGAGCATTTAACAGTAATAGAACGACATAAAATGTTAAGCACTCCACCTAGTTTGATTCCTGGAGATTTGCTTTCATTTATAAATGATAAAGGTATGTCTATTTTAACTTCACTGCCTTTGTCAACAAATTGAAAATCGATATGTTGTACAGTATCCTTTACTACATGCCATTGAATATCACGAATAAGAGCATATTCTTTTTTACCTGAAATATTCAATTCTATCACATGTGCAGAAAGGGAACCTGATTTATATTGTTTCGTGAATTCCTTTGCGGACAATGTTAAATTCACATTATCATGTCCTTTACCGTATATAACTGCAGGAATATATCCTTTCTTTCTCAGAAAATACATCGCTTTTGTTTTTGTTACATCACGTAATTCTGCATTAATTGTTACCATTTCTTGTTGCACCATCGATTGCTCCTACTCAACTAATCTTTTTAATGTAATTTAGTATATAACATAAAAATATTTATTTCAAACTTCATTACTCGCAGTGTGTGCAAAAAATTTATAAGGTACACGTGTTACATATGAAAATATTGTTTAATTAATATGATTTAATAATGCAACACAAAAAATATTTATTTTAGACTCTATCCCTATTGTTTCTCCTGAATATTCAATAATTATTAATAATTTTAACATATTATAAAGCATAGTGATTTTATTAAAAGTTTATAAATATAGATAAAAAATAAAGACTTTACCCAACACAGCAGCAGTCGTTGTAACATGGATTCCAAAAGACATTGGAAAAACGTTGCTAGGTGGTAAAAGCAGCGAACTTAACTATGTGGATATATTAATCAAACATAAACAAGAAACTAATGAGGGCAGAGATATTTTTTGTTTGTTAATGGACCAGGATTTAAATCAGGTCAAATCGAGGAACTTAGGGATAATTTTAAAGGGGTTGGTGGAATACATATTGTAGATCTACATGACCATAAATATGGCCCTTGTTAGAAAGAAATTGATTAAGAGTGGAAAGGATATAAGCATTCAAGATTATTTTCATAACACGTATAGCAAAGAACCCGGGGGGAAAGAACGCACTTTGCAATTAAGATTGATACCTTTCGGTATATTGCAGCTTATTGTATGCTATGTGAGCAAAAGGGGTCTCGAAGAAGGAGTAATTTATATGGATTTTGATACTCTCGATAGCATTAGTAACGATAAGTACAAAGAGCATAGGAAAAAACTTTATTGTAGGGATGATGAGTAAAAAGGTACAGGAAGTGACATAACAATTCCTGATGGAATTTTAGCGAATAAAAATGGTAATGACATAATTGCTGTTATAAATTCACTTAATATTGAAAAAAATCTATGATAAGTATAAGCAGAATATACTCAATCAGAATGAAATAAAGACAAAATTTGAAGAAAAGTTAGGTAAAGAAAAGATTGAGTAACTAATCCAAGCTAGACCTGATAAAAATACGATGTGTGCAGTACTATATTCTAAGCTTGATAAAGCTTATTTCTTTGAGCAAAATATTGTCCAGCTCACTTTTAATCGTGAATTAGACAGCATGTTTCAATCATGTGATGTTGACTTTATTAAAAATGGAGGTGAGTACTTTGCTCAGGAACAGAAAATCTATGATCAAAGGTTTGCCATAATGATTTTCCTGGTGTAAGGATCTTTACATTTTATAAGCAGCTAATTTAATAATAACTTAACCATTGGGAATGTAAAATTATAATATATTAATTAGCTAGGGATTAAAAATGTCAACAAATTGGTTTCATGATTTTTTTTTCGGTTCTAATGAATCGACAATAGAGACACTAGAAAAACTTCAAAAGATGGATGCTGAGCAGTTTCAAAGGACATTTAGTGTGTTAAAAGAATTGCAAAAAGGTCAGCAGTTCAACACTGAGCAGATCCAAATCGCATTTAGCGGATTAGAGAAGTTGCAAAAAGGCCAGCAATTCAACGCTGAGCAGATTCAAAGTATGCAAGAGCACTTAAATCGCTTGCAAGAAAGACTCGCATATGTAGAGGAAAAAGTAGAAAAACTTACAGACACAGTAGTAGATCAAGAAAAAATAATGCTGACTTGTTGTATCGTAGCCAGCGTTGTTGCTATAGCAGCGATTAGTTTTATTGGCTTCTGCATCTACCAGGGAATTAAGAGTGAAAGGGAGAAGCAAAAGGGCTTGTTAGATACAACGGATGCAAAACCTAATAGCCTAGAATCAAATACACCAAGTGCAAAACTTAGTGCAGGCGATAAATTGAATGATTTACAAGTAGATTGGCAAAATAATAAATTGTTAGCGAATCTATAACACTCTTCATTGTAAAGGTGTTACATAACTTGTAACACCTCATGATCTGAATTAAGGTAACCAGAGATCTTTAGCTACGTAGTTTGCATTTTAATTTGGTTGTTTTTTATAAAAAAAAACTTTAGATTTACTTCATAATCAACACTGCAATTTGATGACTAAAACTTGGAATTTATTGCAAACAGGGCAGAGAGAGGGCTACAAAATTGCATATACAAATGCCCGAATTATCGATCCAGAAACTAAACTCGATATAAAAGGTTCACTGCTAACTGAAGGAAATAAAATCGTTGATTTTAGTGAGTCGTTATTTTCAAATGGAGTTCCAAGTGGGATTGATGAGACAATAGACTGTGGAGGATTCGTTCTCATGCCAGGCCTTATTGACATTCACGCGCATTTTCGTGAACCAGGTCAGGAGCATAAGGAAACTATACATACAGGTAGCAAATCTGCAGCTGCAGGAGGTGTTACGACTGTGGTTTGTCAACCTAACACTGCTCCAGCAATTGATAGCGTTGTTTTGACTAAGTATTTGAAATATAGAGCGCTTGAAACTTCATATGTAAACGTTGAATTTTACGCTAAAATCACCACTCCAGAAGAAAAGTTGACTGAAATGGCACTTTTAAAGGAAGCAGGTGCAGTTGGGTTTACTGATGATGGTATGCCAGTTATGAATCCAATGATTATGAGACAGGCGCTACTTTATTCAAGTATGCTGGGTGTTCCTATTGCTCAGCATGCGGAAGATTTAAATTTATCAGCAGGCGGTGCAATCAATGAAGGTAAGATTTCTGAGGAATTGGGAATAAAGGGAATTTTAAGTGCATCAGAATCGGTCATGGTAAGTCGCGATATACTGCTCATGAAAGATATGGAAAACGTGCACTATCACGTTTTACACGTTTCTGCAAAAGATTCACTCGACGCTATTAAGCGTGCAAAAGACTTAGGACTGAATGTTACATGCGAAGTAACACCTCATCACTTCACTTTAACTGAGGACATAGTAAAACAACATGGAGCAGTTGCAAAAATGAATCCGCCACTTCGCACCAAAGAAGATCGATTGGCTATGATTGAAGGTTTAAAAACAGGTGTGATTGATTGCATTGCAACTGATCACGCGCCACATGATCGTAGTTCCAAAGATCTGCCACTTGAGAACGCTGCATTTGGTATCGTAGGCCTTGAGACGATGCTGCCTCTTTCACTTGAACTTTATCACAGTGGGCAAATGAGCCTGTTTGACGTATTTGCAAAATTGACATGCAAACCTGCGGATATAATACACGTGCCACGCGGTCGTATACAAAAAAACCTTGCTGCAGACTTAATTTTGGTTGATCTAAATTACGAATGGGAAATAAAAATTGACAACTTCGCTAGTAAATCGAAAAATTCTCCTTTCGATGGGTGCAAGGCAAAAGGATATGTAGTGCGTACTATTGTATCCGGCAAAACTGTGTACTTGCAAAATAGATCTCTTGAATAGCCTGCCTTCTGATGGTAATTTCTGCGTTAAAACTTGCTTACGCTCTTCAGATACTTCAAGTATTTTGCAGTGTTCATCCGTGTTTCTCCTAAAAATTCCTTACCATAAATTGGTTATGCAAGGATCTAATGATATATCCGCTCGAAAGTTCTAGTTTCAGTTAACTATATCGATAACTGACAGCTGTATTTTTACGCATATCATTCAGTAGCAAGTTGCTTTGTATCATAATCTTTTGTTGGTATATCTGATGTTTAATAGCTTTTGTGTCTGCAGTATTGCTTTTGATATCGCACAACATCATTAACCTGGCAGTGCTATTTTCCCTGAATTCTACTATTTCATTCATCCCTGTTTTACTAAACAAGGCCTGTAAGTCAGGGTTTAAATCCCGCATCCTTATTTCAAATTCTTTTGCATTTGGCAACTTAAGATTATCTGCCAACTTATCAAAATTTAAACAATTGACTTTCTGCTCTTTGAGATCATCTAATGAGCTTTCAGAGCTTTTAACTACTACCTGTTTTAATTTTAAAGTGCTTTCCAGTAGTGCATGATCGAGTTGTACTTTATCTGTTACTTTTACAATGGAGTAACCTTTGCTAAGACTTACTGGACCTGCTATGTCACCAGTTTCTAATCCTTCTAAAGCACTCTTGAGGTTGCCTTTCAATTGATTCAAATTAACTGTTGCTTTACGCATCTTTATTGGAGGTTCTGGAATAAAGTCGTTATTGCTATCGCGTAATTTTTTCGCCAAATCTTCAGCTATGCTATAAATATTCTCGCCCTCTTGGCCAGAAACTATGAACTCTTGGAACGTGATCAGATAATCTGGCTTCTCTATTTGCCCTTTTGCATCGTTTACTTCCTTATCGCTTATATTGATAAACGGCACGATTCTCATTTCAACAATTTTGCCATACAAAAGCTGACATTTTATTTGTTTTTTTAAGATGCTAAGGTCTATATTATGTTCTTTTATATATTGATCAATCTCATCATCCTTAATTTTAAAGCTTTGGGTTAGAAATGACACAACGGCATCATTTAACTCTTCATTACTCAATTTTATATTTAGCCTTTGCGCCTCATTAATAATGATAATTTCGTCTATTAGCTGCCTCAGAATTTGAAGCCTTAGTTCCTTCCCATTTTGAGTGTGAAACAGTGAATTTATCAGATTAACGCGTTTTTCAATATCTAAATTTGAAATTGGTTCACCATTTACATCTGCAATAATTTCAATTTCAACCGCAAGCAACTTAATTGGCAATATTATCAATAATAAAATTAGTATTTTACGCATAAGCAAGATTATTTAGTTAGTAATTAATTCTATGATAAATATTAAGTCAATACTAGCTAATAGGTGACTTTTGTAATTTTTTTTATTTAATATATTCATATATATCCTTGATTTATTAATACAGTAGTGCTATGTTAATACAAATTAGTAAAATGAATAAAAATTTTGAGCGCTTTCAAATTAGGTATTTTGGTTTCTTAAGTGTAGCATTGTTGAGAAATAAACTAGCTTATGTATGACGAGCACAGGTGAAACTATTTTCGCTTTATCAACTGTATTTGGTAAGTCAGGGGTTGCAATAATCAGGATTTCAGGTAGTCGGGCGCTTAAGGCTTTAAATCATTTTCATGTTACAAAAGACATCAAACCTAGGTTTGCCACTTTAGTTGATCTATATGATGATTCAGGTCAATTAATCGACAATGGAATAGTCATTTATTTTCCTGCTCCAAACAGCTTTACCGGTGAAGATGTTATAGAGTTGCAAATACATGGAAGTAAAGCAGTTATAAAGATTATCTTGGAGGAATTATCAAAAGTCTTTTTCATGGCTAAGCCTGGAGAATTCTCACTTAGAGCCTTTCTAAATGGCAAGTTTGGTTTAACACAGATAGAAGGAATTGCCGACTTGATTGATGCCGAAACAAAAATGCAAGCTAAGCAAGCAATCAGGCAGATGTCAGGAGAATTAGAAAGGTTATATAATGGTTGGAGACAGAAATTGATAGAAATGCAATCTAAAATCGAAGCATATATAGACTTTCCAGAGGATGTTATAACAGAAAGAAACGAGCTAGAAAAAGTCAGTAATGAAGTGCAAGTTCTCGTGCAGTCAATACAAGATCACCTAGATGATAATAGATGTGGTGAAAGATTGCGTGAGGGTTTACATATTGTAATAACTGGCAAACCAAATGTTGGTAAATCAACGCTATTTAATTTTCTTGCCAAACGCGATATTGCTATTGTTTCTGAATATGCAGGCACAACAAGGGACGTACTTGAAGCTCATATTGACATCAACGGATACCCGATCATCCTTTCTGATACTGCCGGAATTCGTGAGAGCTCAGATCCGGTAGAATCAGAAGGCATAAGTCGTGCGAGAAAAAAGTCTTGTGAAGCTGATTTAAGAATAGAATTATTTCCTTTTAAACAGTGTCACAATATCGATTGCAGTGTTAATAGCGACACCATTTATGTGCTGAGTAAAGCTGATGACGCTAACGATAATCACAACATAAAAATTAACAACATAGATTTTTTACCTATTTCTATTTTAAAAGGAATAGGTACAGATAGGCTGATCTCTATGATTAAAGAAAAAGTAGAGGAAAAATTGGGCTGCAATAGAAACGCTCCTCTGATTACTCGGCAAAGATATAGAAATTGTATGCAGAGAGCTATAGAACATTTACAGCGTTTTAATATAGACAATCCAATTGAACTAATATCTGAAGACTTAAGGCTTGCAGCAATTGAACTTGGTGCAGTAACTGGGGTTATTAGTGTTGAAGAAGTATTGGATGATATATTCAATAATTTCTGTGTGGGCAAGTGAAATTTTTATAGATTGCTTGGAATCAGATGTTGTGATAAAAAAGAAGTGGACGGATGGCCGAGTGGTTTAAGGCACCAGTCTTGAAAACTGATGTACGTGATGAGCGTACCA
Source organism: Wolbachia endosymbiont of Mansonella ozzardi (assembly GCF_020278625.1). Classification (GTDB taxonomy): domain Bacteria; phylum Pseudomonadota; class Alphaproteobacteria; order Rickettsiales; family Anaplasmataceae; genus Wolbachia. The sequence goes on along the minus strand of NZ_JADAKK010000003.1, from coordinate 9,254 downwards.
TGGGTTCGAATCCCATTCCGTCCGTATACTGTTTAACATAACTCAAGTCCAACTTATCAGCCCATTTTTGCTCAATATGTGTACCTTTTTTTTGGGTAAGGTCAATTCGGTATTTATGGACGGCCTCTACCTGAGGCATTTAATTCAGCCTGAGAGGATTTGTTTTGACACACATCTTGTAGTATTTCCAAGTTCACGCTAAGATATCTGTATATCAATATTTATTACTTTTTTACTATTTGCTGATACTATTTTTAAGATTATGTTAGATTGAGTATATCTGAATATTATCTTGCTTTGGAAAAAAAACGGTCTTTTCATGGTGATATCTACCAACTAAGGTAGCTAATGCTATTTCTCAAACCTGCAGTGGACAGAAAATATCCTTTCCGCTTAGTTACAGAAATGGAATCAGCTACGAGTTTTGATGATATTGTTTTCCAGTATGAGCAAAATGGGACAACAGTATATATGCTTATACAAGTTAAGCATAAATTAAGACGACAGTAAAAAGATCTGTATAGGTGACTTATTAACAAAAAGTGGTAGACTTAACTTGGTAAAACACTTTGCTGCCTTTTTAGAAATTCAAGGCAATGAAGAGTTTAAAAATAAGATAAAAGATTTTTTTATTGTTATAAATGCTGATTTTTACCATGAAGGTCTAGCAGGCAAAGGAGTTATAGTTGAAAAAATAGAAACACAGGGTGAGTTTCTGAATATAGGCAATAGTGTAAAATATAAGCTTAGAGACTTACATAATAGTATTGTTCAATACTTAAAGCAAGGAATAAGTGCTAAAGGTAGCGAAGTAAGTGATAAAGAGATAAGAGACTTTTTAAATGAACTAGTGTTTGTAGTAAATTCGCCTAATAGTGCTGAGCTAGAAAAGTTAATCAAAAATGAGATAAGTGATAACTTGGCCAGAAGGTTTAAGTACTTTGGTGACAATGAATTTGCTTACTATGCGTTTTTTATGATGGCATTGGGTTGGATAAAGGATAGAGAAGGACGTTTCCTTTCAACAAAAAGGGAGAGGATTTTTCGAAAAAGTAGAGCACTTGGCTAGTACTTTCAGCAGGATGAAACTGATGTTAAGGGAAATAAAGGAAAGGCTTGACAGCATGATGGGAGGAAAGTTAGCTTCGGACGATACTCAACAAGCACATTTTCATAAAGAACCTATTTGGTTTAATATGAGGTATCCAGTTAGAACATTTACTGGAAGAAGAAGTGGATTACAAAGGATATACAAAGGGTTCCATAAAACTGTAGATGAGCAAGCGGAAGTATCACAAATAGTTGTTATTGGTGGTCTTTGGGGGAATAGGAAAAAGTAAGTTAGCTAGGAAATACGCTTATGAATATGGAAAAGATCATAATAGCAATATATGGATAAATGCTGAAACACAAAGTAGCCTAGAAGAATCATTTATAAGGATTAGCTAAGGAATTAAATAAGAGATTGCTTGAAAGTCCAAAAATTTCTATTACAGAAGAGGGAATCAAGTCTATCGTTAGAGACATATATAAGTATTTTTAGGATGTAGAAAGTTTTTTATTTTTGACAATGCTCAAGGATACAAAGATGTTAGTAAATTTTTCCACTCTCTTTTCGTGACTGTAAGAAATCTTATGTTTTAATTACTTCTCATGACACAAAATCGGGAGTGGAAGGAGTAGAATATGAGAAAGGAAGAATAGAAGTAATAAGGTTAGGCGTACTTGATGAAACGGAAGCTTTGGAATTTGTTAAAAAGGCTTTGAACATAGTAAATAATTTACAGGATGAAAAAATAAGAGAACTAACAAAGAATTACAGTATCTTCCGTTGGCTTTAGGGCAAACAGTTGCATATATTCACAACTAAAACGAGGAGTTAGCACCTTAAGGAGAATTTGGGATAAGTGAGCACTTAAAAAAATATAGGTAGCAAGCGGAGAAATTATTTGCAGAAACAGAAAGCCTACTAAAAAGATGGCTGCACGACGAGGAAGAGGAGAATGAAGAAAAACATAGTAAGAGAGTTCGGTATAATAAGATAATTTTGACAACCTGGAATGTTACAATTGAAGCTATAAAACAAAAAGAATTTGGATATTCTGGAAGTAATGGCTGTTTTGCCCCTAGTAGTATCCGTGTAAAAGAGGTCTTTTTAAAGCTAATATATGATAAAGCAAAGTTGTCTGACATTCTTGAATTACTCAGTAAATATCCGTTGATTGACTCAAAAAGGAAAAAGGCAAGCGTTCACATACCAGCGGAATTAAAGATACAAATAGAGGAAATCTTTTTAAAGTTATTAGTGAACAGCGAAAAGAGGATGTGGAATGCTGTTAAGTTACTCGATGGATATTCAATGATTGACTTAGAAGTAGGAGTAGCAAACATTCACAGACTAGTGCAAAAAGTGACTGAATTAAAATTAGAAAAAGAAAGTCGAGAGGAAGAGGTCTTAAGGGAGACTATAAAACTGATAAACGCTGATTACATACTCGGAGATTATATTGTTGTATCTGTTTGGGGGTATGCAAATAAGCACGATAAGTTGATCGGTAACTTTTATTTTAATTTCACTTATAGTATACGAGAGTGTATGCCATTACATTCGCTTGCTGAAAGTGGTGATTATGAGTCAGTTAAGCTCATATTAACAAATATAGAAGACATGCAATTAGGTAGATTAAATTGTGTTGTTAACGCTAAGAATAAAGATTGTGTTACTCCGTTACATGAAGCTGCTTATAGTGGAGAATTAGATATATTGAAGTATCTTATCAGTAAGGGTGATGACATTGATTCTGGTAACATAAAACTGCTACACTTTGCCGTTCTTGGACAAAACCTGAGAATCGTGGAGTATGTGATCAATATAAGGTGTTTATATTAATGCTAGATAGATGTGGTAGAACTCCACACACTACTCTGCTTTGTGTAAAAGCTCTAACTATAACAGAATATTTCCTCAAAAAAGGTGATGATGTTAATGCTAAAAATGAAGATGGCAATACTTCACTCCACCTTGCTGTTGTGATGGAAAACGTTGATATAGCTATGATGCTACTGACAGACAATTCGGACGTTAACGCTAAAAACAACAAAAGAATGACAGCATTACATTATGCCACTGATTTTTATTATAGGGATCTTGTGAAGTTGCTTTTAACTCATGGTGCAGTTCCTGTGTCTGCTGAAGGTGTTTAATGTAGCTTGAGAGGAGGAAAATTATTTGTCTTGACAGCATATATGACATCCTTTACGATTAAAGTTAACAGTGAAAGCGTATATTTGTTATGTTTGCGGTGATTGAAACAGGTGGGAAGCAGTATCTAGTAAAAAAAGGTAGTGTAATAAAAGTAGAAAAACTGGAAGCTGAGGAAGGAAAGGAGGTGGAGATTGACAAGGTAGTTTGCCTTTTAAACAACGGTTTATCTTATTCACCTAATGCTACTGTTAAAGCTGAAGTGCTTGAACAACGTAGAGGGAAGAAAATTATAATTTTTAAAAAGAAGAAAAGAAAGAATTATCGTAGGAAAACTGGCCATAGGCAATATATAACTGTTCTTCGTATCAATGAAATTAATCTTTAAAAGTAAGGGGTAGGGTATGGCAACTAAAAAATCAGGTGGTAGTTCCTGTAATGGTAGAGATTCCGCAGGTCGTAGGTTAGGGGTAAAAAAGAACGGAAAAGTTATTCCTGGTAACATAATTGTCCGTCAAAGAGGTACAAAATTTCACCCTGGAAGGAATGTCGGTATGGGTAAAGATCATACAATTTTTGCTAAAGTGGAAGGCTGGGTCAAATTTAGAAAGTCAGTAAATAAAAAGACTTTTATAGATATCTTGCCTGCGGATAATATACAAATTTCAGCTTAGGGGGTCTGTAGCTCAGGTGGTTAGAGCGCACGTCTGATAAGCGTGAGGTCAGAAGTTCAACTCTTCTCAGGCCCACCATTTAGTAATTGCTAGCTAGATTTTCTATAACAACTTTAATATTGTATGAGCAGAAGCCTAAAGCATGAGTTTATATAAAAATTTAGTCACCAGTGAATCAGTTGCAGCTGGTCATCCAGACAAAGTAGCGGATCAAATTTCAGATGCAATACTTGACGAGTACCTTTTTACTGATCCTTTCTCGCGAACCGCAATAGAGACTTTAGTTACTAAAGATAACGTTATTATAGCGGGAGAAGTGTTTGGGCCTAACATCGTAAATAGCAGGATTGAGAATATTGTACGCAGTACAATAAAAGATATTGGTTACGAACACAATGGTTTCCACTGGAGAAGAGTGAAAGTAAATATATTGTTGCATAAACAATCAAATGACATTGCAATAGGGGTAAATCGAGGTGCCGGAGATCAGGGCATTATGTATGGTTATGCAACAACAGAGACAAAGAGTCTCATGCCAGCGCCCATTTTTTATGCACACTTGATTTTAAAAAATATCATGAGTATAGCTAAAGAAGCAAAACTTGGTCCAGACGCAAAATCGCAAATTACCTTAGCGTATGAGAATAATCTGCCAGTACGTACTGAGAGTATTATCGTTTCAATACAGCACCCTGAAGATCTGGATCAATTAAAAGTAAAGGAAATAATTTACCCTTGCATAGTTTCATCTTTACCTAAAGGGTGGATGTGTTCTGAGGAAAATCTCTTGGTCAATCCAACTGGTAGGTTTGTTATTGGTGGACCAGTTGGTGATTGTGGATTAACCGGACGAAAAATCATGGTTGATACTTATGGGGGATATATTCCGCATGGTGGGGGAGCGTTTTCTGGAAAAGACGCAACAAAGGTTGATAGATCTGCAGCTTATATGGCAAGGTATCTTGCTAAAAATATTGTCTTTGCAGGTTTAGCCGAGCGATGTCTTGTGCAGCTTTCTTATGCAATTGGTGTATCAAAACCTACCTCATTCTACATTGATACATTTGGTACAAATACGGTAGATGGGAAGAGAATTAAAAAGCTTATCGAAGATAACATAGATTTATCAACTAAAGGCATCATCAAACATTTATCGCTTAACCGTCCTGTATATAAACGTACAGCCTGTTATGGACACTTTGGTAAGGAATCAGAAGAAGATGGTGGGTTCTCTTGGGAAAACATAGATTTATCTGATGTTTTTTGTAGGAAGTTTAATATGGGGAACAACAAAAAAATTTCTTTAGACTGCTAAAGTTTTTGATTTATAGCTTAATACTGATATACTAACCTATTGTTAAAGTATAATTAGCTTTTCATAATAATTATACTATATTAGTAATAATTTTCATATTTATGGGGGCTCACAAAATGTGTAACAGAATAAAAGAGAAATTCTACGATATAGTTGTAAGAGAATCGTCCGATCTTATTGAAAAAATAAAAGAACATCCTTTCAATGTTGAGCTAATGAACAGTACGCTAGATTATGAAAAATTTAAATTTTATCTTCAGCAGGATTTCTTATATTTAGTAGACTGCACTCGTGCTTTGTTGGTTATTGCAGCTAAAGTGAATGACGTTGAAATAATGAATAGTTTAATCAATGTAGCAAGGGGAACATTTGATGTTCGAAAACAATATAAAAAATATTTTGAAGATTGTGATTTGTCTGATAATCACAAGAAATCAAGGACTTGTTCTGCCTTTACTGACTTTTTCATGTGTGCTGCATATCATAATTCTGTTGCTGAGGCTTTAGCAGCATCTTACCCCTGCTTCAATATATACCAAATCGTTGTGCATCATATGATGAATAAAATAACATCTAGGGAGGTTAAAAATAACAAGTACGAAGGGTGGATCGACATTTATAATAGCAAAACAATGGATGCTGCAATTTATGAGGTTACCAATATTATAAATAAGCTATATAAAAAAGCTGGTGAATACGAGAAGAAAAGAATGAGTGAGTTTTTTAAGAGAGGGCTGGAGCTAGAGTTAGTGTTTTGGGATGAGGTGTATTACTTTAATACACCTATGGTAAAAGCGTGTTAGTGGAAAGTTGCTTACATCTTGGTCTTGATGGTATTATAGTGTTCAGTGGCATAATTAAGAGTTACTATGGATCAAATCTTTTAAAGGACATGATTGAACATCCTTTTAATGTTGAATTGGCAAATAATACTCTAAGCATAGAGAGCTTCAAATTCTATGTTCAACAAGATGCCTTATTCTTGAGTGATTATATTCGTACCGTTTTAATCACTACGTCCAAGGTAGAAAATTGTAACAACATTACCCCACTCATAGAAGTGGCTCAGGGAGCAATGGCCATTATGAGAGTTTTATATAACCACTACTTTGCTGTGTATTCCATAAATCGTGGAGAAAAGTCCCTTGAATGCTTCAATTTCACCAATTTTCTTTTGTCTACCTCATATAACGACACTTATGAAGCTATAACAATTTTATACTCCTGCCATTTTATATATAAGGTTGTTATTGATAGTATGAAGAGTAAGATCAAGAAAAATAACAGATATAAAGATTGGTTTGATTTTTATTGCGGTAGTTTAGTAGAGTCTGGGTGCATCGCTTTAGAGAATATTGTTGATGAATATTGCCAAAAAGTAGGGGGAAATGAAAGGAGCAGAATGCTTGAATTATTTAGAATCAGTGCACAATTTGAGTTGGACTTTTGGAACAGTGCGTATAATGTTTCAAAATTCAATCAAGTGCCTGAGGAACATTGACAATTTTGAGCTAATTTGTATGCTTAATACATATTTTTGAAGATGGTATGAAAAGTAAAGAACATGATTTTCATTTAGTGGACCCAAGTCCTTGGCCAATTGTTATATCAGCGGCAATTCTTATTCTTGCGCTTGGGTTAGTTGGCACCCTCCATAAACAGGTTTTTGGAATACTTAGTTTAATTTCAGGAATATCTGCGGTATCATGGGTATTATTTTATTGGTGGAGGGACGTAATAAAAGAAGCCATTTATGATAAATGCCATACTGACGTTGTAAAAAATGGACTTAAGGTTGCAATGTACTTATTTATCTTTTCAGAAGTTGTATTTTTTATAGCGTTCTTTTGTTCATTCTTTAAAGCCTGGCTTAGCCCAGTTTTTTCATTTGAAGCATTTTCTCCTACAAAAAGGGTTGAATGGCCTCCTGAAGGAATTTTGCCACCCGACCCTTGGTCATTACCGTTTATGAACACGTTAATATTATTGCTCTCTGGTACAACTATTAACTGGGCACATCACTCTCTACTCGAAAATGATAAAAAGAGCATGATTAAAATGCTATTAACGACTATATTGCTTGGGGTATTTTTTATAATGGTGCAAGCTATGGAGTATCATGAGGCGAGTTTTTCTCTACAAGAAACAGGAGAAAAGCTGATCTATGCGTCCAATTTTTATATGATTACCGGGTTTCACTGCGCACACGTTATAATAGGAATAATATTTTTATCAGTATGTTTGTTCAGGGCTCGGAAAAATCAATTTACACCTCAAGACCATTTATGCTTTGAATTTGCTTCCTGGTATTGGCACTTTGTAGATGCAGTCTGGATATTTTTGTTTGTATTTATTTATTGGCTGAGTGTTTTTTAGGTGGTTAAAATAATAGGTCTCGATCCGGGAATAAGTAAAACTGGATGGGCTATTATCAATCTGAGTGAGAAAAGTAATATTGAGTTTCTGGAAAGTGGTACCATATCAACTGACAGCAAGCTCAGCATAGGTGAACGTCTGTACATAATTTTCGGACAATTAAGAAAAGTAATTTCTTTGTATTCTCCAAGTGAAGCTGCGGTGGAGAAAATTTTCGTTAATAAGAGTCCTAAGTCTTCGCTAATTTTAGGATATGCTAGAGGGGTTGTAATTTTATCATTGGAGATAGCAGGGTTAACTATAAATGAATATGATGCAAACTATATGAAGAAAAGCATTACTGGAAATGGTCATGCTAACAAAGATCAAGTTATATTTATGGTAAAACAGATAGTTAAAAATTCAGATATAAAATGTCACCATGCTGCTGATGCTCTTGCTATAGCAATTTGTCACGCTCATATGAAAGATTCATGTTTTATGGGATAGTTTTTATGTACCCGTTCAGTGAGATGGTGGAATGAGATAGACAAGGTGTCCTAAAAAGGCTACACATTATCTCAAAGGTATGATAATTTAAACATTTCCTAATTTATCATTTTGTACCACTGCTCTTCATCTAAAATTTCTATACCTAATTCTACTGCCTTTTTATATTTGGATCCTGGACCTTCTCCTGCAATGAGGTAGTCAGTTTTAGCAGAAAGATTTGAGCTGATTTTTGCTCCTAGAGCCTTAGCTCTTACTTTTGCCTCCCCTCTACTCATAGTAAGTAATTTGCCGGTAAACACTATAACTTTGTTATTCAAAATAGAATCGCTAGAGTTGGAGCTGAAAGGCAGAACTTTAAGACATGTGGTAAGATCATTTAACATTTTGATGTTATGTTCCTTAGAAAAAAATGATTCCAAAGATTTAGCCGCTTTTTCTCCTATGCCATCTATACCTACCAGCTCATTGCTAAAAGATTTGGCTTCTTTCTTCTCTGCACTATCTGTATCTATCTTAGCATCATTTGGTAGCAGTTTGATCATCGAACTATACCAATTGTCGTAAGAGACATAATAATTTGCAAGCAATTCTGCTGCAACTTGGCCAATGAATCTAATACCCAAAGAAAATATAAATCTGTCTAGAGTTATTACCTTTCTGCTTTGTATAGCATTTAACAAATTAGTTATTGATTTCTCACCCCAGCCAGACTGTTCTTCTAGATTAAGTTCATTTAATTTTTCTTCTAAGGTAAAAATATCTGGGATTTGCTTTACCAAACCAAGGTCATAAAAAAACTTTATCTGCTTTTCGCCAAGGCCAACAATGTCAAATGCATCTTTCGATACAAAATGCTTCAGTTTTTCTATTATTTGAGCTCTACAGGTAAATTCCTCAGGGCACCTTATTGCTGCCCCCTCAATCTGTACTTCACTACCGCATTCAGGGCATGCTTCAGGAAATACAAATTCAGGTGTATCTGTGTGACGAGAGCCTTTATCTACTCTAACAATCTGAGGAATCACATCTCCTGACCTTTTGATTGTTACAACATCTCCTTCTCTTATGTCTTTACGTTTTATCTCATCTTGGTTATGTAGGCTTGCTCTACTGACTAGCACTCCGCCAATATTGACTGGCACTAAATCTGCAACAGGAGTTAAAATCCCTGTTCTACCTACTTGTATAAATATCT
>NZ_JADAKK010000046.1 GCF_020278625.1 Wolbachia endosymbiont of Mansonella ozzardi | reverse complement strand
TGCACAGATTGGGAAGTTAAATAAATAGCTTCATTACTATGACAAGGGTGACGGCTAAAGTTGTCAAGTAGTTTTTTTCACTTCATCCAACGCACTGCCAGAAATTTGTTATGCAAAAAGTTTATTGGGCTCTAATCAGAGAGAGGATTTTCTTACCTTTTCCTTGTTTTCGTTTTCATTTCTCACAATCTTTTTCCCACTCAATATATCTTTGATTTCATCTCCTGTTAAAGTCTCAAACTCCAGCAGGTTTTCAGCGATAAGTTCCAGGTCTTTGCAGCGTTTGGTCAGTATATTCCTTGCCTTTTCATAGCATGAAGATACAACTCGTTTTACTTCCTCATCTATGAGCTTTAGAGTGTCTTCAGAAATTATATCAGAACCATGCACATTTTGTTCACGATTGTGATATATCGGCCCTATTTTGTCACTCATTCCCCATTTTGTTACCATAGCGCGTGATAAACCAGATGCTTGCTTTATATCCGAAGATGCACCGCTTGTGATTTTATCATAACCAAAAATTAGCTCTTCTGCTACTCTTCCACCCATAGCAACAGTTATGTCTGTTACCATCTTTTCTCTCGTGTGAGATACTCTGTCTGTTTCCGGCAATCTCATGACTAAACCTAGGGCTCTACCCCTTGGAATGATAGTTGCCTTATGTATCGGATCGGAGGCAGGCATATTAACAGCAACTATTGCGTGGCCAGCCTCATGGTAAGCAGTGAGCTTTTTTTCTTCCTCTGTCATAACTAAGGAACGCCTTTCCACGCCCATCATCACTTTGTCACGTGCATATTCAAAATCATCCATAGTAACAATCTTTTTGTTTCTTCTTGCAGCAATGAGCGCAGATTCATTCACTAGGTTTGCTAAATCGGCACCTGAGAAACCTGGTGTTCCTCTTGCAACTGTTTTTACATTCACATCTGGTGCTATCGATATTTTCTTTATATGTGTATTTAATATCTTTTCACGCCCGTTTATATCAGGTAAAGAAATAGTGATCTGACGGTCAAAACGACCAGGTCTAAGCAGTGCTGGATCTAAAACATCTGGACGATTGGTTGCAGCAACTATTATCACACCTTCATTAGACTCAAAACCATCCATTTCAACTAATAACTGATTTAATGTTTGTTCTCTTTCATCATTGCCACCACCAAGACCAATGCCACGATGCCTACCCACTGCGTCTATTTCATCTATGAAAATTATACACGGAGCATGTTTCTTGCCTTGATCGAACATATCACGCACACGACTTGCGCCAACACCAACAAACATTTCGACAAAATCAGATCCAGAAATGCTAAAGAATGGCACATTAGCCTCACCTGCAATCGCACGAGCAAGTAGGGTCTTACCAGTTCCAGGAGAGCCAATCAAGAGGCACCCTTTTGGTATTTTTCCACCCAACACTTGAAATTTTTGCCTTTGTTTAAGAAAATCAACAATTTCTACCAATTCTTCCTTTGCTTCATCAATTCCAGCAACGTCGTCAAATGTCACTTTTTTTCCGCTAGTCATGAGTCTAGCTTTTGATTTGCCAAAGCTTATGGTTCTGTTGCCTCCTGCTTGCGTTTGTTTTAAAAGGAATAGTAATAACCCAATAAAAATAAACGTTGGGATCCATTGAATAAGTAATCCCCCAATGATGTTCATTGCAGAATCTCCAGTTGAAAAGGAGAATTTCACTTTTCTGTCATGCAAACTTTTTATTAAGTCACTATATATAACACCACTTGAGTTAAAACTTGACCCATCCCTAAACTTGCCTTCAATGTTCTGATTTTTTATGACAACGCTTTCTATTTCACTATCCTCCAGCCTAGTTAAAAACTCTGAAAAAGGTATAGTTGTTTTGCTTTTTCCTACATTTCCGCTAAACTGGATATAGGCAACCGAAACAAGTACAACTATTACTAGCCAAATTAGTAAGCCCTCTAAAAATTTTTTCATTGTTATTTTTGACTAAATATCAATTAAGCTTACCAGATTTTGTTTTATTATGCTATTAGTAATGCATTGAAATTTACCGTTATGGATATTTTCTTCATTATGATTTATATGAGAATAAGCCAGTATCTTTTCATCTTTTATCACCACGGGCAAAGAGTAAAAAACCTCAGAACAGCAGTTATAATCTTTTAAGAACTTAGGGATCTTATGTGCTTTCTTTAACGGAGAAATAATTACTGAACACTCCTGATCCCCAAGTATTGTGCAGCTGAATCTGTTATCCCATTCAACAGGCCCATTGAGTGGCAAACTTACGGATACTTCCTGTATTTTTGATGGCTCTCTAATTACCAATATGCTTCCTTTGTATTTCCTTATTTTACACTCAGAAAGCGTACAATGAAGATCGTTATCCTTTTGCAATATTTGGTTAAATATTGTAATAAGATTATTATATCTTGGCTTGTAGCGCTTACTACTGATTACCATTATAGAATAGAGCAGAAGCCTCAAGGCTATTTCTTCAGGCAATTTGTGAAATTCACCTAGTTTGATTTCAATGTAACCAAGATCATGAACATTAACACAGTCATTAAACGCAAGACGCGTGTAGTGCATCAGTGCTTTTGCAGCTCTTTTCATGTGAAGAGCTGTGAGGCATATTCGCTTTGTTAAAGTCTCTTGATTATCACTTACTTTAAGTAAGTTGCGGTATAACGTGCGCCTATATTTCAAATCTTGATTACTTCTGTCTTCAACCCATCTTAGCCGATGAAAGTTTGCGTATTTTTCTATTTCACTACGACTAAAACTCAATAACGGTCTTATTATGCAAATCCCATCATTCAAAAGGGACTTGTAATCCATAGATGACAACCCATCTATGCCGCTACCACGTTCAATCCTGAGTAAAAACGTCTCTGCTTGATCATCTTTATGATGAGCAATGAGTAGGTACTTAACATTATTACTTTTGCACCACTTCGTTAGCAGCTTATATCGTGCTTTTCGTGCTTGTGATTGGACATTACCTTTAATATTTTGTTTCTCCCAGTTTAATATGAACGACTCCTCTACTCCAAGTTCTTTTGCATAACCTACAGTAAATTCAGCTTCCTTCTGAGACTCTGGACGCAATGCATGATTTACTGTTAATGCTATAGGAATGGGATATTGTCTTTTTTTCGTCCAATTAATCATTAAATGCAATAAAGTTATACTGTCTATACCACCTGACACTGCAACTGCAACTTTATTGTTGTGGATAGCAAAATCTTTGATTACACCTTGAAATAATGACTCTAATTCCATTATGCCTCTTGCATAATTTGCTTTCTTAGGTCAATTATATAGAAAATAACACTTGTTAGTCCAACTGTGCTTTGTGTTCTTTTTTACCCTCCCTCCCTTACTTTATACTATTCCAAGTGCCTTTATATTTAGTTATCCCAGTGCTTGACACTGGGATCCTAGGTTTAATGCAAAAACTATTTCTTTGCTTCAGAAAATGAGAACTCCACCCTACGATTTTTAGCATGCTGTCTTTCATACTTGGAATTCTTAGAGTCGTCTTGCACATAAACTAAAGGCTCAGTTTCACCCCTAGAAGCAGTCTTTATTCTATTTTCTAGGTAAGGTGTACAACTAACCATAAATTTCTTAGCTGCATCTGCCCTTCTCTCGCCCAATGCAACATTGTACTCATGAGAACCACGATTGTCAGTATGACCAGTTACAGTAACCTTCATATCAGGGTTATTTTGCAATACCTCAATTACACCGAGCAATACATCTGCACCTGCCTCGCTGATATTAGATTTATCATAATCAAAAAAAACTCTTTTTCCACCTATCTGCTTAACAACAGAGTTCATTTTATTTGCTGTGCTCACTCCTTTCTTTGGACAAGAACTTACACCAGTAAGCAGTAAACAAAAACAGCACATTACAAACAACCTACTCCACATCACTAAACCTCCATAAATTTTAAAATAGTGCGTAACTTTAAATTTTAGTATTTAATAATCTCTCTATAGCAGTATAGTCAAGAAAAATAAAATACTAAATACTTTTCTACAGTCTTATAATTGATTTTCTAATTAAGGCGCTAGACTTTTGATGGAAAAACCTAGTAAAGACACAGAATACATAATTTTTTATTGTACTTTGAGTAAATATACTTTTAACTTTATTATTAATCTATTACGATATTAAACAGATGTTTTCTAAAAAATGAACAAATATGAAATCTCATAAATTCCTAGAGGAAGTATTGTGTAAGGTAAAGAGTATTGAAAATACGCTAAAAGTACTAAGCCAAAGCCAATTAAAAGTAGAAGACAAAGTTGAGCAAATGGGTCTTCTAGAAGAAATTAAACATGGAATTATTTCTCACGAGATAATAAAAGAATCATTAATAGAAGCAAGTGCTCTTGACAATAAAAAAAGGAGTGTTAGCAATCGGCAGCTAAAATTAATGGAGAGTATGCATAAAAGCAGCAGTGCTGTTCCTATCGATTTAGTAAAGTCTTTATCTCAGGCCAAAGTTGAGTGCCAAAATTTATGGAAGCTATCTCAGTCTGAAACTAGCAGCTTGGAAAAGCTGAAGAAGCACTTTGCTGATCTGGTTAAGCTTGTTCGCGAAGTGGTTTCTATAAAATCGCAGCAGTTAAAATGCTCGAAATACGACTCACTGCTTGCTGACTACGATTTTGATATCACAGAAAAGAGCATAAAGGAAATATTCCCTAAGGTAGGCAAATTTTTTTGTGAAAGTGTAGATAAAATAATTGAAAAGCAAAAGAAAGACAAAGCTATTGATATGCAGAAAGTTGCTACTCAAAGGCAGATTGAACTCGGCTCGCTGTGTCTACAGAAAATGGGTATTACATTATACCGTACTTCTTGTTATCACCCTATAGATTATAATGAATCTGATTTTTGTTGTGGTTTGTTTCTACTTTTACGATGTAGTGGTCATGAAATTTATCGAAAATGTTCAGCACAAAATTCTATAAGTAGCCCAATTACAGAACACGTTATGTGTGAAACCCAAGGATTATTTATGGAAAGGGTGATTGGAACATCTAGAGAGTTTATTGAGTTTATTCACCCATATATAAAAGAGAAATTTACCATAAAAGGTAAGAATAATACAAAATTTAGCAGTGTTGAGAATTTGTACTTGGTTTTCAATAAAATAAATCTTTCTTCCCTTTTAAAGAATGCGGATGAACTTAGTCTGTTAGCTCACATTATGCTGAGGACTAGATTAGAGCAGAATATAATAAATGGTACGTTGGAGGTCAAAGACCTCCATGATGCATGGTTGGAAGGTATGAAGCATTATAAAATTCCAGTAAAAGCTAAAAATGAACTAGACACTTATTTTCAAGATGAATACTGGGCGAGCGGAATCATTGGATATTTTCCCATTAAAATTATGGCTTTAATTACCGCTATACAGATTTTTTCTTTCATTAAAAAAGATCATTACGAACTCTTAGGCGCTATAATGAAAGGAGATTTTAGTTTACTTATCAGTTGGTTATCTCAAAATGTATGCAATGCAAAGTATGGTTTTTCGGATTTACTAAAAAAATTAACAGATAAGGGGTTAGACGTTGAATGCTGTACTAATTACTTATCTGAAAAATATAATTTGTCTCAATAAAATGCCTTTTTGAGTTGTATATGAATTTTTTCCAGAAATTAACTAGAAACTTTTTCACTTTTAAAGGTTTATTTGCTAGCGATATTGCTATAGATCTTGGCACTGCAAACACTTTAGTTTATCAAAAAAATCAAGGAATAGTGCTTGATGAGCCTTCAGTTGTAGCAAGAATAAAGGAAAAAGGAAGCTATGTTCCTTATGCCTTTGGTAAAAAAGCTAAAATGATGCTAGGAAAAACGCCCGCAGAAATAGAGGCAATCAGACCATTAAAAGATGGAGTCATTGCTGATTTTAAAAGTGCGGAAGAGATGCTGAAGTATTTCATACGCAGTGCAAATACAAAACTCACTGTTAACAAACCTAATATTATCATATGTGTTCCATCTGGTTCCACTCCAGTTGAAAGGCGTGCTATACAAGATGCAGCAGAAAGTGCTGGTGCAAATGAAGTATTTTTGATTGAAGAGCCAATGGCTGCAGCAATTGGTGCTGGACTTCCTGTTACCGAACCTGAGGGTTCTATGGTTGTTGATATAGGAGGCGGTACAACTGAAGTTGCAATTATTTCTTTAGGAGGAATTGTTTATTCACAGTCTTCCAGAGTGGGTGGCGATATTATGGATGAAGCAATAAAATCATACATTCGTGAAAACCATAAGTTATTGATTGGTGAAACAACAGCTGAAAAAATTAAGAAAAGCGTAGGTTCGGCTAGCCTACCGGGTGAAAATAACAAAGAAGGAATGATGATTAAAGGTAGAGACTTAGTGAGCGGTATGCCAAAAGAAATGCTTTTATCAGAATATCAGGTTGCAGAGAGTTTAATAGAGCCTGTGCATCAAATAATTTCTGCTATTAAGACAGCGTTAGAGAGCACTCCTCCTGAACTTTCTTCTGACATAGTCGATAAAGGGATAGTTTTATCTGGTGGTGGTGGATTATTACGCAATTTAGGCAGAGTTATTAGTGAAACAACAAAACTGCCAGTGCGTGTAGCAGATGACCCGCTTTGCTGCGTTGTCCTAGGTAGTGGCAAAGTACTTGAAAACATCGATTATTTTAGCCACGTTTTATTTAAGCAAGATTAATTATAAGGTAGTTCATTTTACAGCAAACTCTATCTCAAGCATAGAGCTACCATTTTAGTAGCGTAACATACAACTGCATGAACATTTTGATTTAAACCTACCAGGAGGATGCCATATAAGTATCCCTTTTCCTGTCATTCCAGCGCTTGAAGCACAGCTATACAAACATTCTGCTACTAGTAGGGTGCTGCCAGAGCTTGACACTGGCACCCAGGAAATTTTATTAAGCTGGTGAGTATAAAAGTTATGTTAAAATACAACGTTTTTGATGATCATGGAAAGGCTGAATCCAAGTGTTGGAGAACTGAGATGACACCGTCTGTTACGAAAATTACCTGCTAATTGCAATATTCGTACAACTGTGCGCGTGACGTTGGAGTCTAGTCTTTACTAGTTTTCTAAATCTCAGTGTCGGGGCACTGGGATGACACCCCGTGGTGCTGGGATGATACCATTCGTTGTAAAAAGAAATGTTCGTCTATGAATTGCAACTAGCTATAAACATTAAGAAACTTACTAAATGAAAAAGGCAAAATAAGGCTTGAGTGGAGAGTTTTGACTCTTTAGTACTTTAAATTAGCGCTATAATAACTTACTGATGTCCAGTTTAAGCGTGATTTGGATGAATGTGGAAAAATTTTAAAAGACATGCAGCTGCTATAATTTGATATAATCCACCAAAAAATACTCTGAGTTTTTTTACTGAAACTTTTCATTGAGCCTACAGATTAAAAACAAGTTTTGAGTTAAAAACACTCTTACTATTTAAGGTAATGAAGTTGTTAGAATTTGTCAAGCAGTTTTTTCGTTCTGTTTCTGTGGCTAAAAAACATAAATCCAGCCAGCTGCTGCAAAGGTATTGTTTTTTATCTCATAAACTTGACACGAAGTAATATTGTAGTTAATAGTTAAATATGTTTACTTAAGTTTGTCGTTGATAACCAGGATTAAATATGTTTATTTCTGAAGTTTTTGCAGCAGAGGCAGCTAGTAATGCATCAAGTGTTGGTGCGTCTTTTGCTAATTTTATTCCATTAATTTTAATAGTTGTGGTGTTTTATTTTTTTATTATCCGCCCACACCATAAAAGATTAAAAGAACTTAGAAAGATGATAGATCAAGTAAAGCACGGCGATACTGTTGCTACTTCTGGTGGGATAATAGGCACAGTCAACAAAGTTGACGAAGCAAATGCACAATTTATAGTAGAAATAGCACCAAAAGTTGAGATAAAAGTCCTAAAGTCCGCTATATCTGAAGTTCTAAATAAAGAGGCTCAAGCTAAACCAACTGAAAAAGGTAAAATTGAGAAGGACGACAAAAAGAATAAAAATCAGCCAGATAAAAGTAAAAAGGGACAAGACAATAAAAACAAAAATGCCTAATAACTCTAAAGAAAGGTTTGCTTGGTTGTGTGTGGAATACTTGGTGTAGTAAGTAGCGGTGATTCAGTAATACCAACTTTGCTAGCTGGGCTGCAGAAATTGGAATACAGGGGATACGATTCTTCAGGCATAGCAATCATAAATAATGAAGGCAGAATAGAAGTTAAAAAATCAGAAGGTAAAGCCGAAAGGTTATGTGAAGTTGTTGGCAACAGTAAGATGTCCAGCAGTACAGTTGGCATAGCACATACTCGCTGGGCTACACACGGAGTTCCAGGTCTCAAAAATGCTCATCCCATTCATATAAATGGTGTTGTTGTTGCCCATAATGGTATAATTGAGAATTACAATTTGCTGAAAAGGGGACTAGAAGAACAGGGAATGCCGTTTCATACTGACACCGATACAGAGGTCATACCAAATATGTTAACCCTATATCTCAATGGAGGATTGTCACCTGTTGACTCTCTATTTAAGTGTTTAAGTAACCTACATGGCTCGTTTGCTTTGGTCCTATTGTTTGCAGAACATAGAGATGCTCTATTTGTCGCAAAGAGAAACCTACCTTTAGCGATAGGCTATAACTGCAACACCGTATTTGCCGCATCTGATTCTAATACCTTAAATTCACTAGTGGACAGAATATCATACCTAGAAGATGACGACGTTGCAGTGATAAAATCTAGCGGGGTTAGTATATACAACAACGGTGCGCGAGTTAAACGCAGTATAGAAAATAATAGTTCAAGCAACTTTCTAATCAGCAAAAATGGTTACTCTAGCTTCATGCTAAAAGAGATTTTTGAGCAGTCTTGTGTATTAAACAAAACAGTAAACCACTTTTATAAAAAGTATACAGAGATAATATCTGCCAACAAAAAACTATTTTCTAGACTTAGTTATATTACCATAGTTGGGTGCGGGTCGTCTTATTTTGCTGGATTAATAGCGAAATATTGGCTGGAAAGCATTGCACAAGTCCGAGTATATCTGGAAATCTCGTCGGAATTTAGGTATAGCAACATTAAGCTGGAGAAAGGAAGTATTGGACTATTCATCTCTCAATCTGGCGAAACTGCAGATACCATCGAAGCATTGCGCTATGCAAAATCACAGAAGCAAACAATCATTAGCCTAACTAACACATTCAGCAGCAGCATTGAAAGAATCTCAGACATTGTGTTACATACTCTTGCTGGACCAGAAATTGGGGTTGCTTCAACAAAAACCTTTTCTGCGCAACTCGCAGTTTTGGCATGCCTTGCCTTAGAGCTTGCGAAAATAAAAGGTACGTTGGATGAAAAGAGAATAAAGCAACTGAGCAATGCTATCAACTCTATTTCAGAATATATTGAGTATGTTTTAAATCCGATGAAGATACAACATGTATCAGACAGTATATTAGAACATAGCAGCATCATTCTAATCGGTAGAGGAAGCTCATATGGAGTCGCAATGGAAGGTGCATTAAAAATAAAGGAACTTTCGTATATTAATACCATGGGTATTGCAGCGGGAGAGATGAAGCACGGTTCGATTGCTTTAATAGATTCATCTGTACTTGTCATAGCAATTATTCCATATGATAATTTATTTTTTAAAACGCTGTCCAATATACAAGAAATTATAGCAAGAAAAGGCAAAGTGATCGCTTTTAGTGAAAAGCAAGGAGTGTCGTTTCTAAGAGGAATTTGTAAAGACGTAATACAACTTCCAGACGTTGATAATTTCATTTCTCCAATCATCTACAGTATTGCTATGCAATTTCTTGCTTACACTACTGCAGTCAAGAAAGGATTGGATGCTGATTGCCCAAGAAATTTAGCTAAGTCTGTTACGGTTGAGTAGTTCATTTATAGTTAGGTACACAACTATACAAACATTGTAATATGAACATAGTAAACAATGCCATTCCATCACCTCTTCTCCTGTAATCCAAGCAGCCCTTCTCTTGTCATCCAAGTGACTTTTTTTCATCATTCCAGCAGTTGATACTAGGATCTACTGTCTAAAACATCAAGATAGAAATTA
>NZ_JADAKK010000045.1:8105-10208 GCF_020278625.1 Wolbachia endosymbiont of Mansonella ozzardi | reverse complement strand
TCGTAGATTTTGTGTTTTTTTGATTATTCCTGACTATCATAAAAAGGGCTATAAGAAGCACATCAGCTGCTTTTTCATCTTGATGAGGTGTATAAATATAGCTATGCTTTTTAAGGCTTAGAAGTTTAGTAAAGCTATTGCAATCATTTTTGTAGTGAAAAATTACATTGACACCTACTATTTCATCAATTTCCTGCAATTTAACTATCTATTTTCTAGCAAGCGTAATTGGTAGGTTTATGACCATAATTTGTTCCAATAATCTTTCTTATTGAGTGTTCTACTGTCATTGTTTTTGTTTCTCGTAAAATATTCTTCATTAATTCATTAACCAGGCATGTTTGTGAGGTACCCTTTGTTAACTTGTCAGCTTGGTCTATGTTTATAGTAATTATGAATTTATCTTTTTGAACATGTGGTAAGTAACCACATCTATTTGATTCTAAGGTGTTAAAAAAGCTAAGAAGTCTGCTAAGATTTTCGTAGTGAAAAATTATATCAAAGCCTACAGCTTATCTTGTTTTTCTGTCGCACTTAATATTAACTTTTAGCTTATAATCACAAACTTCTTCAACAGACCCTCTTAATTGAGAGTGCTGTTGCTTTTGTTTTTACCGATTGAAAATCGTTATCTGAAATAGATATTGGTGGTTTATAAGTTGTAAAAAACAACTTTTGTTCATACTGCTCATTATGCTTCTTTATTTCAGCAAAATGTCTCTCATATTTAGTTAACCCATCTTTTCCTTTCTGCTCTATCCTATTTAGGAATTTCTCTATCGGCTCTTGCTTAGTTAGGACAATTTTACGTATAAGTGAGATTTGTTTTTGCAAGCTAACCCAATATGGTAAACAGACAACTTTTGCATCTTCTGAGAATAAACCTTCTAATTTTTTCACTGCTTTGTACAAATTTGCTGATGTTGGTTTATAATGTTCGCTGCTGTTGTCTATGTAAGTCATTTTACCTTCTTTTACTTTCATTAAACCAGAGAACGAAACTGGCTTACCACCTGCAAGAGTTGAATGACGACAAGCAAAATTACCTTAATTAACATTAATGTGTTGATGAATTACTAACTTTCCATCAAGTGTGATTACATAAGCTATACAATCTTCCTCTCCTTTACTAGTATCACCGGTTGTATCACATGGTTTGTCCTTGAAGCCTTTCAACTTATTGCCCTCTATTTCTAGCATTAAAGCTACATATAACTTTCCTTTGTAAGCAATTTTAGCATGCTCTACCTGCTCCTCTAGAGTTAAATACTTAACTTTTGTATTAGTTCCTGGAATTTTCCTTCCTTCAACTTCTGGAAATAAATTATAGCGGGGAAAGAGATGTTTGAATGTGTTCTCTAATCAATTCAAAACCTTATTTACAACACCAAAAACTTTTTTGTTTCCTCAAGCCGATAGAGAGCTGCTATTCCTTGGATACTGCTTGGTGGTCAGATCGAGTACCAACTTTACCAAATTCTCTGGCAGCATATTTGAGTTTTTCCGTAAAATCTTTCTTGCGTTCTACTAGTTTAGATTTTCCTAATAAATATTTCTTAACTTTCTCAAATATTAACATTGTTTCCTCACTACTTAATTATTCAATTTTATATTACTCTAGGTAAAAATCAACTTTTTTTTCTTAATATATTAAGAAGAAAAAACAGTAATTAGATAAGCGAGGAAGACGCATATAAATATTAAAAAAATATAAATCTCGTCTGTGTTAATTGGATATGAAACCACCATTCATTACAAAGTTAGTAAAGATTCTGGTTTACTTAAAGTTCGTTAATTGTTATTTTTTAAAGTACAGTATTTACTATAGCACCATATGTTTAGGATTTTTTCTGAAGTTTTATTTATATTAGTGTTTTTGGGTTTTAGTCTTTTTGTTTCATATGATACTGAAGCTAAATCTAAGGTGAAACTTAGTAAGAAATATGTACCACAAGGTAATCCTGGCGGTACAAACTTTCATGAAGATGAAGATTTTGCTGAGTCATATAGACTATATGAAAAGCGTAGGGAACTCCTAAAGAAAAAAAAGTTGCAAGGCCGAGCTAGCGTTAACATAAACAAAGAAAACCTAGCCAAGAAATT
>NZ_JADAKK010000045.1:0-8095 GCF_020278625.1 Wolbachia endosymbiont of Mansonella ozzardi | reverse complement strand
ATCAAGTGATATAGAAGCTTGTATAGTCGAAGATGAAGAGGATGCTATGGTAAATCGGCATGGCATCAACATCACCCGCCTGAAAGGAGCTGTATTCATAGATCAAGCTCAATATGAGGGTGAGCAACTTGAAAGTAAACGACAGGAAGGAAAAAAGGCTACTACAACACGAGAGAAAAAAATCTCCCCTACAGATATTACTATAAAAGACACTCCATCAAAAAAAATGTGCTCACGTGATTCCATTGCCGATCTAAATAACATGACGCAGCACAGCTTAAACGGTTCGGATTCATTTGGAAGTATAGCTGATACAGCAAAATAGGTTAGTTGTTAATGATATGTTGAATGAGGACTTGGTAGATTATAACTTGAGTGATGAACCTACCTCTCGACATAAGACTCGTACTGTAAAAGTTGGACAAGTGAAAATAGGTGGAAATAATCCTATAGTTGTTCAATCCATGGCACTTGGTGTACAAATAAATCCTGGCAACATAAAAAGCAGTGCTAAACAATATGCAAAAGAAGTAATAGAATTAGCTCATGCGAGTTCGGAGTTGGTGAGAATTGCTTTGAGTTCAGAGGAAGTAGCAAAAGCAATACCTTATATAGTAGAAGAGGTAAATAAAGGAGGTTTTGACAGTAAGATGTTGGTGGGCTGTGGGCAATATGAGCTTGACAGGCTGATTCAGGATTATCCACACAACATTAAGATGCTGGGTAAAATTAGGATAAATCCAGGCAATATAGGCTTTGGCGACAAACGTGATGAAAAATTTGAAAGGGTTATAGAGTATGCAATAAAGCACGACATTCCG
Source organism: Wolbachia endosymbiont of Mansonella ozzardi (assembly GCF_020278625.1). Lineage (GTDB taxonomy): Bacteria > Pseudomonadota > Alphaproteobacteria > Rickettsiales > Anaplasmataceae > Wolbachia. Next base: position 7,274 of record NZ_JADAKK010000045.1, on the reverse strand, counting down.
ATTAGAATTGGAGTAAATTGGGGTAGCCTTGATAAGTACCTTTTACAAAAACTAATGGATGAGAACTCCTTATCTAGTAATCCAAAACCTTCTGATGTTGTATTGCGCAAGGCACTTGTAATGTCAGCTCTGAGCAGTGCACAGAAGGCTGAAGAAATTGGCCTCAGCTCAGATAAAATAATCATTTCGTGTAAGGTTAGTAGAGTGCAAGATTTAATCTCAGTTTACACAGCGCTCGCAAAATCCTCCAATTATGCTTTGCACTTGGGCTTAACTGAAGCTGGTATGGGCAACAAAGGCGTGATAAATACCACGGCAGGGCTTACTTACTTATTACAAAATGGTATTGGAGACACGATACGTGCTTCTTTGACTCAACGCCCTGGAGAATCGAGAATCAGTGAGGTAATAGCGTGTCAAGAAATATTGCAGTCTATAGGTTTGCGCTACTTTAATCCTCAAGTCAGCTCATGTCCTGGATGTGGGCGCACAAATAGTGATCGTTTTCGGGTATTAACTGAAGAAGTAAATGATTACATAAAAATTCGCATGCCGGCCTGGAAGAAACAAAATCCAGGTGTGAAGCATATGAGTATTGCTGTTATGGGATGCATCGTAAATGGCCCTGGAGAAAGTAAACACGCAAATTTAGGGATCAGCTTACCTGGATATGGAGAAAAGCCAGTTTCAGCAGTTTATAAAGACGGCAAATACTTTAAGACTTTACAAGGCAGTAACATCCTTGGAGAATTCAAAACAATTATTGATAACTATGTGAAGGAGCATTTTACGTAATCATCCAAAGGCGTCATGACGGCGCCTCCCTTTTTTGTCATTCCCGGTAGCTGACATTGGAGTGGCTTTTTTGTTTCACGGCAACTAAAAAAAACTAGCGGCTACTGATAAAATTCATTACAAAGCAGCGATATGACTTTCTTTAGCTTTATTGTATAATTAAATAATTTTATTCTAGTGTTAGAGTAGTATAGCTCACCATCTTAACTTAAGAAATCTAGAGGTATATTTGCAAAGTTAATTAGTGATTCCAATTCTAATCAAGGTAACTTAATTAAAATCATTGAAGAGATAAAAAAGGAATTAGAGAAAGAGTTTCCTACTGTGTACGAAGAGTGGAAAAGTGATCGTTTTAACATAAATTTTAAGTTCAAATTACAAAACACTGCAAAAAAGGTTTGTAGAAACAACGTTGCCACATATTGCCATTCAATGTAGAGATATGCCATGTATATCAGTGGTTCAGTACTTATTAAATAAAGGAGCTGCCCCTAATATACAAGATATTCCCTAGCAATACTCCATTACATGATGCTATTGGTACTGCAGGAAATAAAAATAAGGAAGTAGTAAAGCTGTTGTTGGAAAAAGGAGCAAATTCAGACACAGTGGATTTTTGTGAATGAACTTTTCATTACATGTAACTTGTATGTTTTGTAATGTAGGTTTTAACGTGGAAACAATAAAGTTTCTACTGAAAAGTAGAAGAGATATTAATAAAAGAGATAACGGAGGAAATACACCCTTACACCAACTTGTTGACCATCTATTAGGGTGTTTGAAAGTTCACCAGCTTATTTGAAAGGGCAAAGCTTAAAACTAGTAGAGCTTTTTGTAAAACATGGCGCAAATATTCATATTGAAAATAAGAGTTGTAATACTCCTAAGGGCCTCATTGAAAGCCGAAGTCTTAGTACTTTTTCCATGAATAGAGAGTTGGCAAATTCTATGCAACAATCTTTAGAAGAACAAAAATCCTCAAAGAAAATACCATGGAAAGTTACTCGAATTACTATAGCAAAATAAGGACCTTAAGTTCCTCACTGAAATTATAAGAGAAAATAACGTAATTAGCATAAAAGGTATTCAAGTATGTAGCCAAGCAATACCTAAAATACTTGGAAGATCAGGCATAGAAATTGTCGTTAAAGGTACTATTGTTGAAGGTGAGATTAAGAAAAGTTTTCCCATGGAATAGGGTGGCCTGTTATTGGGGCTGATGGTAATCCTCCTAAATATTTTGATTTATTCAACGAAATTGCTATTGCATTTCCAGAACATTCTTAATTAAAGCTCGACCAGAAGAACCACTTTATAATCCACAAAAGGAACTAATGTGGGGGTACTTAAACATATTGACAAGAATTCGAGTGCTATAAAGTAAGAGCTTTGGGGTAGACCCAGAGTTAGCAGTATACTAGCTAAAACAAAAAAAGAGGAAGGTAATATAACAAAACAGCATGTTGCACAAAAAGAGCCTGGTAAAGGTACTATAAAACAGCATGATACAAAAAAAGCGGAAAGTAATGCTGATAAAGAAAAAAGAGATGAGACAATAAATGATACTAGTGAGAAAACGGCAAGGGAACGTCTTCTTATTAATTCTGATGTTTACTTTCAGGAAGAGGCAAAAAATCCGCCAATATTTTCTAGAAAACGAAAAATTGCAATTGCTATTGGCGTTGTTACTGCACTTACTACAGCTTTAGTCTGTTATTCACTTTAACTGCCTGCGCTTGCAATAGTTATATCTACTAAGCTCTACGATATCTCTATTTTGAATGGTACTGGCCAACAGCCTGGGCTTTAAAGTGTAATGTAACCCATTTGCTTTCACAGCAAATGGTGTTTCAATGTTACCTTAATAATGATGTTTTCAAGTAGCTCGCACTGGGATTCAAGATACTACTTTATTAATAAATATTTTAAAAATTTACTAAATAAAAAAAGCCCCATGGCAGCTAATTATTTATTTTTGTATCGAAATGTTGGCGTTTTTTTATCATAAATGCTTAATAAGCGCGACTTAGCTGCTTTTTAATGCAACTACCTTAGCCATAAACATTTAAGAAACCCACTAAGCAGAAAAAAAGGCAAGAAACCCCGGGTAGCTAGTTATTCACTATCTATCTTATAATATTGGCGTTTTTGATGTCTTAAACGACTTATAAGCGCGTTCCAGCTCATATAGGTAAAAAAACGGAAGTTTCATAAAGACATACGGTGCACATAGTACAAAAAATTAAACATAAGATGCCAATTACATTGAGTTTTTTGTTAGTTAATCTGTACAGGCTAAAGATACCTCTAGTGTTATGATAAGGGGATTGAAAGAATTTGTCAAGTAATTTTTGCATTCTTGGTGCACACTGCTCTTAAATCGCAGGTTAAAAAGTTAAGATAAAGGTATAAAAACATGAGTTTTGTTTTGACTTTTTGTGCTAATTTTGCAGAATATTGAAATTATCACTTGGATTGAACGCATGACAAAGGAGAATTGGGAAGCGATAATTGGGCTTGAAGTGCACGCTCAGGTTTCTTCTAAGGCAAAGCTATTTTCCAGTTCATCAGCTAAGTTTGGTGCTGAACATAACACTCAAGTTTCCCTGATTGATGCGGCAATGCCTGGCACATTGCCAATACTAAATTACTGCTCTATAGAGCAGGCAATACGTACCGGCCTTGCACTTTCTGCGGAAATTAATAAGTGTTCTTACTTCGATCGGAAAAACTATTTTTATCCTGACTTACCGCAAGGTTATCAGATAACTCAGTTCTTTGAGCCGATAGTTAGGAACGGTAGAGTGTTTATCAACAATAATGAAAAAGAAATAAGAATTGCTAGAATTCATCTAGAGCAAGATTCAGGAAAGAGCATTCATGAAAAGAGCAAAACTTATGTGGATTTAAACCGCGTAGGAGTTGCTTTAATGGAAATTGTTTCAAAGCCGGACCTTCGGTCATCTGCAGAAGCTGCAGAATTTATGAAAAAATTGAGGCAGATTTTACGTTACATTGGCTCATGTGATGGTGATATGGAAAAGGGATCACTTCGTTGTGATGCAAATGTTTCTGTGCACCCAAAAGGCAGCAGCACATTTGGCACTCGTTGTGAAATAAAAAACCTAAATTCAATACGTTATATTATGCAGGCTATAGATTATGAAATACAAAGGCAGATTGAAATTTTGGAGAGTGGGAGAGAAATAAGTCAAGATACCTTACTGTTTGATGTTGCTTTGGGAAAAACAAAGGTAATGCGAAATAAAGAAGATGCAAGCGATTACAGATATTTTCCTGAGCCTGATTTGTTACCTGTTGAAATAAGCCAGGACAAAATTGATTTTATCAAGTCATCTTTGCCTGAGTTGCCAGACCAAAAGAAGCTACGATACATTAAAGAGCTAGGTATTAACGAATATGATGCAGAAGTCATCACTTCCGATAAAGCAATTGCTGATTATTTTGAAGAGTTGGTAAAAAAGCACGATTCAAAGCTTGCCGTTACTTGGTTAACTGTAGAACTTTTTGGCCGTTTGAATAAAGCAGGTATTGATATTGTGAACTCTCCGGTTAAAGCAAATGCCTTGTCCGAGCTCTTGGATTTCATCGTTGATGGGATAATCTCTGCTAAACTTGGCAAGCAAGTTTTTGATATTATGTTTGAAACTAGCAAATCAGCGTCTTTAATTATAGAAGAGCAGGATCTAAAGCAAATAACCGATAAAGGTCAAATATCTGAAGTTATCGACGAAATCATTAATAACAACCAAGATAAAGTTCAAGAATACAGAAGCGGTAAAGCAAAATTGTACGGATTCTTTGTTGGCGAAGTCATGAAACTTACAAAAGGAAAAGCTAGCCCTGATGTTGTGAATTTGATTTTAAGTGAGAAGCTAAAATTGAATTCCTAAATTTTATCTCACTGGAGGGGCAAAAAACTTTGCCCCCTGACGTTGACATTTAATTGTTCATAGAGTTAAAAAAGTCAGCATTACTCTTTGTTAAAAGCAACTTATCGCGTAAAAACTCCATTGCTTCAACAGATCCCATAGGATTAAGTATCCTACGCAACACCCATATTTTATTCAGTATAGCCTTATCAATTAATAGTTCCTCTTTTCTAGTTCCAGATTTTGTAATATCAATAGCTGGAAATATTCGCTTATCAGCAAGTTTTCTATCAAGTATAACCTCAGCATTACCCGTACCTTTAAATTCTTCAAAAATAACTTCATCCATTTTTGAACCAGTTTCTACAAGAGCAGTAGCAATTATTGTCAAAGAACCACCATTTTCAATGTTGCGAGCCGCTCCGAAAAAGCGTTTTGGTCTCTGCAGCGCATTTGAATCTACACCACCAGTTAGAACTTTTCCAGATGAAGGAATGACTGCATTATAAGCGCGTGCAAGACGGGTTATAGAGTCAAGCAAAATTACAACATCCTTTTTATGCTCAACCATTCTTTTAGCTTTTTCTATTACTATTTCAGCAAGCTGTACATGGCGGTAAGCAGGCTCATCGAATGTGGAACTCACTACCTCGCCCTTTACAGAACGCATCATATCTGTCACTTCTTCAGGTCTTTCATCTATAAGCAATACTATTAATTCTATTTCTGGATGGTTTGTAGCTATAGAATGAGCCATTTGCTGGAGCAATATCGTTTTTCCTGTTCGGGGTGGAGCAACTATTAATGCTCTTTGTCCTTTTCCAAGAGGCGCAACTATATCCGCAGCTCGCATACTTATATCTTTTTTGTTATCTACACAGCTGTTGTTTTCAAGAATCAACCTTTCTTCGGGGTAAAGAGGAAGCAAGTTGTCAAAGTGGACGTATTTCCTCAGTTCACTTACTTCGGTAGAGTTTATACTTTGAACCTTAGTTAAAGTAAAATATCTTTCCTTATCACTAGGTGGCCCGATTTCTCCACATACCATGTCCCCTGTGCGTAAATTGAACTTTTTTATCTGTCCATTGGAAATATACACATCGTCAGTACTCGGAGCATAATTAGCACTTGCTGAACGTAAAAAACCGAAACCATCAGGTAATATTTCTACTATTCCGCTTCCTGTAGTAGCGCCTCCTTCTTCGCTCATTTTCTTCATTAAGCTGAATATCATCTCCTGTTTCAGCATTCTGCCATTACCTTTACCATTAGTTGAAATTTTCCTTTCCTCAGCTAGATCCAATAATTCTTCTGCTGTTTTTTTTCTTAGTTCACTCAGATCTAGTACTTTTCTGTTTTCTTTTACACCTTCATTTATTGTTTGTTTTACCATATCGTCGTTGGAAATTTGCTTACTTGTTTTTGCTGATTCTAATTTAGCTGCAATCTTTTCCTTTGCTAAAACATCTTCATTGATTGTTACCATAGTCCTCCAAAAATTTTAATTGATGCTTACTAACCTAAAATGTGACTACAAGATAATAATTAGGCTAAGCTAATCTTTAGGAAGTATTAAACTTAATTGCTATTAAGCTACATACTTTACCTGCCATTATACCAGTAAATACTGACAAGTCAAGTTAATTCAATGTTAATAAGACGTGAAAATAGATAAATAGTTTTAGAGACTTTAATAATTTTCCTTTATATTTCTTAACCTTTCTTGTTTCTCTTCCTTTATTTTTGCTTTTTCTATTTCTGTTTCTAAATTTTCTTGACTGCATAGACCGAGCAGTACAGGATCTTGAGGTTTTATATTTTGCATATTATAGTGAGACCCATCCCTTACCTGCTCCACTGTATAATTTGTTGTACTAATCAATTTAGCTATAACATTGTTGTCCAAAATAGGAAACTTCTTTATTAAATAATAAATCGCATTAGGTTTATCTCTACGCCTTGCCGGAGAAGCAAGGCCAGAAGTGTTGCTGATTGATTTACTCCTTTTTTTTACATTTTTTGCGATCAAACTTGGGATACGATTTGGATTTTTTTTACAATTGTCAATTTCTTTTTCAGTTATTATTCCAGAAATAATAGGATTAAATCTTTCAGCATCTATTTCCTCGTCAGCTATATTCTGCACTTCTTCAAGAGCTAACTTACAACATTGCGCTATTTGATTAAAAGTTAAAGCGGTATTGTCTACTAGCCAAGCAGCAATTTGCATGAAAAATTGTTTATTTTTATCATTGCCCTTAGAAAGTTCTGTTGACATCAAAAAGCATCTCCCATTTAAAATATTCGTTATCGTTATTTAGAGCTAGAATATAAACCATTAAAATTAAAAAAGCATTAATTTTGTCACTAAATAGATCTCTTGCATGGCCAATTTATGGTAGGGAGTTTTTAGGAGAAATGCAGGTGAACGGTGCAGAATGCTTGACGCGGAATCTAATGTCACTTTATAGTGTTACCTACAAGTAGCTTTTTTGTCATCTCAGCACCTCTTTTTCCCGTCATCCCAATACCTCCTTTTCCCGTCATCCAAGTAGCCTTTTCTTGTTATCCCAGCAGTTGATACTA
>NZ_JADAKK010000044.1:6360-10751 GCF_020278625.1 Wolbachia endosymbiont of Mansonella ozzardi | reverse complement strand
GCATGAAAGTTATGTTAAAGTGCACCATTTTTATGAAGAACTGGATCCCAGTGTCAAGCACTGGAATGATAATAGGGGGAAGCGCTGGAATGAAAGTAGAAGGAGCGCTCGATATCCTACTGGCAGCTCAAATCACGGTGTTCGTACAGGAGTGTGTCACGCGCTGGAATGACACCTTCCTATCCAGTTCATAAATTGCAACTAGCCTATAAACATTAAGAAACTTACTAAGCAGGAAAAAGGCAAAGAAACCCTGGGTAGCTAGTTATTCACTATCTATCCTATAATATTTAATATTGGCGTCTTTTGATGTCTTAAACGACTTATAAGCGCGTTTCAGCTTGTATGAGTAAAAAAGAAGTTTTACAGACATACAGCACACATAGTACAAAAAATTAAACATGAGACGTCAAATATGCTAAGCTTTTTTGTCACTTAATCTGCACAGACTGAAGATAAATAGTAGTTTCAGTATTACGATAAGGGTGACGACGAAGGTTGTCAAGTAGCTTTTTTGTTTCTATTGGGTAGCTTTTCCACTTTTGTCTAGCAGCTCTTTGTGTAGTGGGGATTGGATCAATATAAGTTGCTTGCAAATGTAAGTAACTTATACTTCTATAATGAACAACACAATACTACCAAGAAATTTCTACGAGCGGCCAACCTTAACTGTAGCTGGAGAATTATTGGGAAAAGTTCTCAAATTTTCCAACTCTAGTGGAATAATAACTGAAGTTGAAGCCTATGTAGGAATGGATGATCCAGCTTGTCATGCAGCACGAGGCTATACTGATCGTACCTCGGTAATGTTTGGTATGCCGGGGTTTTCGTACGTATACTTTATATATGGAATGTATTACTGTTTAAACATCGTAACAGAAGCAGAAGGGTTCCCAGCAGCAGTATTGATAAGGGGATTGAAACTCACTGAACCGCTTGAAGCAAATCTAGGTGGACCAGGAATACTGTGCAAAAGGTTGAACATTAGCAAAGAACACAACAAACAAGACCTCACTATAAGCCACGAATTTTGTGTTTACGAATCTCACCTCAAACCAAATTATATTTGCACCCCAAGAATTGGAATTATTAAAGGTAAAGAAAAATTTTGGCGATTTAAGGTTTTCTAACTTTGATGTTATTCCCGTGCGCAACACAAGAATAACATACAAGATACTTTAGTGGAACTTAACAAGTTTATCTATAGTCTTAGTAATGATTCTTGGAGTATCTGGAGAAACTTTCGAATTAAGCCTATTTAGTTGCTCTATAGCAAACTCACTATTCCCATTTGCTATAAAATCACATAGAATGTTTTCTATACCCTTAGTAATGTTTTCATACTTTCTCAAAGGATGATTGTGTGGATATCTATTAATGGTTTTGATGCTGGAGTACTCGACAAAAGCTTGATCCTTAAAAGCAAGTTGTCTTAATTTCTCTTTAAGTTTTGCTTCTTCCTCTTGTGCTAAAAGGCTAGATTTTATCAGTGATTTTGTAACTGAATTTATAGCCTGATGCATCTCAGAATGTACTACAACATTAATAGCACTTTCTTTTACTATGCAGTTATAAATGCTTTTTTCGCTCTTTAGCAGCTCTATGAACATTCTGCTATTTTGAGAACTTAGCTCCAAATCCTTTTCACTCATAGGAGTTACTATAAAGATATTCTTATTTACTCTAATGTTATACTGTGGAGAGCCATCAAAAAAGGAAAATGCTATATCCTTAGATTCAAGTGCACTATTGTATGCAGAAAAGAGAGTGTGTGCTATGACGTTGCTTGGCACCTTCATTCCATGTTTACTCAGATGATGTAATACATTTTCAACATCATGATATGTAAAGCCTGAACTCTTCAGTAAATTAACAACCTCTATGCCGTCATGTTGTTTATACTCTATTCTCATCTCCTCTGCAAAAAGTGTTTTTGCTGCTATGTGCTTATCAAGCACTGTAAAAATTTTGATGAAATTCTCTAAATCTTGTTTGTCGATTAATTCAATACTAATTAAGTTCTTGCTAACAATTGAAATATTTCGTGTCATTTTTGCTCACTAAAAAACTAACTAAATGAATTGTATTTTTAATCCATTAAAATTTGTTTAAAATGAGCATACCAACCCTTCATTTATGCATCACATGACAGTAAAAGTAAAGGAAATCATATAAAATCATTATGTGATACTACAGATTCTTCATACTCATCATTGCTGCTCGGGTAAGTTGTTACATCAGCTTTATCATAATTACTACTTAATATATCATCTAACTTTCCTTCTCTTTCAAGGTCCACCAATTTGTCGCATCCAGCAATATGATGTATGTAATTGCAATTTTCATCAGTAATAAAAATTTGCGGAACTGTTCTAACGTTATATTTTGACTTTATGTCATTAAATAAATCCGGACTTTTAAGCACATCAATTTCTTCATATTCCACACCTTTTCCATCCAGCAACTCCTTTGCTTTCTTACAGAACGGACAATACTGCTTTACATATATTACAACCTTTCCTTTAATATTTTTCATGATTTATCTCCGTAGTTTATAAAATATAATTATTATATATAGAAATATACATAAGATATCAAATTGTATGAAAATTATTTATAATTGTGAGCAGGAGATAGAAAATAATTTAGCATTAACCTTTGGAAATTTTGATGGCGTTCATTTAGGGCATGAACTTGCAATTTCTACTCTAAAGAAAGTAGCGCAAGAAAGAGGATTACCCTCTGCAATTTTAACTTTTGAGCCCCACCCATCAACAGTCTTATTTGGCAGAAATAACTTTAGATTGATAAATCAAGAACAAAAAAAGGAACTGATCAGCAGCTATAGCATAGATTACTTGTATATTATCAATTTCAATGAAGGTTTTTCTCAAATCAGCTGCAATGACTTCATTAGTAAGATCCTAACAGGCAAATATAGCGCTAAACACATAGTTGTTGGAGAAAGTTGTACTTTTGGTCACAAACGACTGGGTAATACATTGACTCTAAGGAAACATTCTGAAATGTATGGGTATTCTTTAACTGAATTAGAACCATTGATAATCGATGGAAAAATTTGCTCTTCTTCTTCAATCAGAGAGTATTTACAGAAAGGCGAAATAGAGATTGCTGATAAATTGCTCGGCAGACCTTATCAAGTTTCTGGTATTGTAACAAAAGGTGCATGTAGAGGTAGAGAAATAGGATTTCCAACTATAAACATTCCTATAGAAGACTGCATGATAAAACCCAAGTTTGGTACATATTATGCTAAGGCGGCATTTTCTAACAATAATCCAAATTGGCTATACGGAGTAGTCAACATTGGTATGAGACCTACATTTAAGGATTTGAAAAAACCTATAGTAGAAATGCACATATTTGATTTTAATAAAGACGTGTACGACTATAAGGTTAATATACAACTTTTAAAATTTATCAGGTCAGAAAAAAGATTCCATAGTATTGAAGAATTAACAAAACAGGTAAATTATGATATACTTAAAGCTCATCAGTTGAGGACAAATTTATGAAAAAGCTATGCTTAATTGTCATACTAATTATGATATTAACTGATCAGATGAGCAAATTGTACATAAACTCATTAATTGATGAAGGAGAGTCAATCGAAGTTGCTAGCTTTATAAAGCTAGTTGAAGTATGGAATTTGGGGATTAGTTTTGGAATGTTTAGCACTTTACCATATAGCGATCTCTTTTTTTCAATATTTTCAACACTAATAATTAGCATACTCGCATACTTGATATACAAATCTAGCGATAAATTAACTTGTTTTGGTTTTTCTATGATGATTGGCGGGGCAATCGGTAATGTAGTTGACAGGATCTACTGGGGAGCTGTATATGATTTCATATATTTTCATATTGGCAGTTGGTACTGGCCAGCTTTCAATCTAGCAGATATATATATAGCTTGCGGGATGTCTGTATTGCTGTATAAGTGGTACATATACGACAGACTCATTTCTAAACAAAATGAGGAATAAAATTGTTGCTTCGAATTCAATTATATTAGGTTAGGGCAATGCTTTACAGATTTTTTAGTTTCTTTATACTACCCTTATTGTTTTTTACTTACCCAATCTCTCTGAGAGCTGCAAATATGGAACACAATGTAAAGCACGCTAAACTCAGTAATGGGTTAGATATTTATGTTGTACCTAATCATCGGATTCCAGCCGTTTTACATGCAGTAATATATAAAGTTGGGGGAATGGATGATCCAATCGGCAAAGCAGGATTGGCTCACTATTTTGAGCATTTAATGTTTGAAACTACAGGAAAATTTAAGGACATAGAATCAACTATGAGTAGTATTGGAGCGCAATTTAACGCATTTACCACTAGAGAATATACCTGTTACTACGA
>NZ_JADAKK010000044.1:1471-6350 GCF_020278625.1 Wolbachia endosymbiont of Mansonella ozzardi | reverse complement strand
AAGCAGATAGAATGGACAATTTTAATGTTACTCAAGACAAAATAGATAGGAAAAAAAATATTGTATTAGAAGAAAGGAAGATGAGATTTGATAATAATCCTAACAATTTGCTATGGGAAGAAATGAATAGTGCATTTTACCGTACTGGCTATGGCAGATCTGTTATCGGCTGGGAAAGCGACATTAGAACTTACAATCAAGATGATGTGATGAGGTTTCATGACAACTATTACCACCCAAACAATGCAATACTGCTGATTGTTGGTGATGTGGAATTTGATGAAGTAGTGGAACTAGCAGGAGAAAAATATGGGGAAATTAAAGCCAAACCTACAACTAGGCATTACCCAAATCAGGATCCAGAACATAATGCAGATCTATCAGTAACTTTGGAAAGTACTGAAGTAAAAGAACCAGTTTTGTATTTTCGTTATCGTGTTCCCTTATTCAAGAACATAGATGAAACCTCAGCTGTTAATTTGGCAGTTGAAGTGTTAGGGGGTGGCAAATCTAGTAAACTATATAAGGATTTGGTTCTAGATAAAAGTGTAGCAGTATCAGTATCTACTTATTATAGTGGTTTAGCCTTTAGTGATAGCTACATTGATATTGAGGTAATTCCAAAAAGCGGAATGAAGTTAAACGTTATTGAAAGAGAGCTAGATAATGCTATTAATAACTTTATTTCCGAAGGAATAACGAATGAGGAATTGCAAAGCGCAAAGTCTAAACACAAAGCAGCACAGTTTGATAAGCTATCTGACTTAACTAGTATAGCAATGTTCTATATACCACATCTAGCACTTGATATTCCACTTGATGAGATAGATATTTCATACAGTAAAATTAATGATGTTAATTTAGAGAATGTAAATAACAAAATTCGCACTATCTTTTCTACTAACAAATTAGTCGGTCGTTTGCTACCAAAAGGAGGTAATAATGAAGATAAGTAAATTTGTATTTCTACTTTTTTTCTGTCTAGGCTTTAACTTACAAGCAAGCAGTAACCTAAATATAGAGGAGGTTACTACCCGTAAAGGATTTAAGTTTTTATTTGTTGAAAATTGCGATTTACCAAAAGTTTCACTAAATATATCGTTCAAAGATGCAGGCTACGCGTACGAGAACGCCGAAAAACAGGGGCTTACTTGGGTTACTTCTCTTATAATTCAAGAGGGGGCAGGAAAAAATGATGCCAAAGATCTTGCGAAAAAGCTTGAAGATAAAGGGATTAGTTTAGGTTTTATTGCCGATTTAGAAGCATTTAGGGTTTCATTAAATACTCTGTATGAGAATTTAGAGGATGCAGTTTCGTTACTAAGTGACGCTATAATGCGTCCTAAAGTTGATCCTAAAGGATTGAATAGAGTTTTCGAAAAAGCAAAAGTTACTTTTAATAATCTTGAAAAAGACCCTTATTTTGTTGCTAGAAAAGAACTAGAGGCATTGTTATTTAAAAAACATCCTTACTCAAAAAGTAGATATGGAAGTCTTGATACTGTAATGAGCATTACTAGAGATGATATTTTATCATACATGAAGCACAATTTTGCTAAAGACAACATGGTTATTAGTGTTGTCGGTTGCGCAACAAAGGAAGAAATTAGTATGCTACTGGATAAATATTTATCTAAATTACCATCAAAAAGATCAAAAATTAGAAAAATGCCTGTAAAAAATGACTTTGGTCCTGCAGAAAGCAAGAGAATTTTTATGGATATACCACAGAGTGTCATAATTTTTGCTCAGAAAGGTATGGCATATGAAGACCCCAATTATTATAACGCTAGTGTCTTAATTGATGCGCTTGGCGGCATGGGGCTAAACTCAATACTAATGAAAGAATTGAGACAAAATCTGGGTATTACTTATGGCGTTAGTGCAAGCATTATTCCCGAAAAACATGGAAGTGCTATATTTGGATTTATGGGTACTGATAGTTCTACTGCTAGCAAAGCTATATCAGCGGTAAAAGACGTATTGAGTAAGGTAAAAAAAGAGGGAATTGACGAACAATTGTTTAAGGATACAAAAACCAGTTTAGTAAATAACCTTACCTTTTTTCTATCCAATAATACAAATACAGCAATACTGCTGGATGATATACAAATAAATGATCGTGATGTTAATCGTATAAATAATTATACGAATATCATTAATGACGTCAAATTAGAGGAAGTAAACAAATTGGCAAGTTCTTTATTAGATCCTGAAAATTTATTTTTTGTTGAAGTTGGCAGAGATGCTCAAAGTAAATAATCACTATAATATGAATAAGTTTTTAACTATATTTCTTCACAATTTTAAGTATATAGCTAATTTCGACGTTTAGGCGAAAAACAATACGAAAGATACTACAAAAAGGAACAAAAGAGTTATGATTACTTTGTTAAATCCTTTGGTAACAATATTTTCTTCTATCAACACAGTCATGCTTGTAATTGTTAAGTTGACATATATCACAAGTCAACAAATAGGCATGGTAGGTATAATGCTCGGTAATATTGGTGCAGATGTTTTTTTCAGCTCAACGCCCCTGATGTCAAGTTTATACTCTTTTTTTTAACTACTTTAGAGAAAAGAGCCTATATAAAAAGTTTAACTATGAGAAGACATTGGAAGCGAAAAGAAAGGATAAACATAGAATTCAAGGCATCTGCTAGATATTCTGTGCGATGTGTTATTTTTAACTAGTGCTGCAGTTTATATTGCTTTATTTAGTAATTCCGTAACTCTTTTTGCTACTGCACCTCTCGTTACACTGGGTTGTGTAGTGATGATTGGCAACATAACTAACTCCATTTACCGTCAAGTTAAAGACTTTAAAAATCATCTTTCAGAATTTTCAAAAGAGGAACAGAGGGAGCTGTACACAGAGATGAAAAAGGAAATAAATTCATCACGTTTTTATAAAACTATAGCAAAAGCTCTACCTAAAATGGTAGTATTAGCAAAACTACATGCTGATGCGGAGAATAAAGAAAAGGTGGAAAGAAGTTCAGCATTTAAAAGAAGTGCTGAAAGAATGCAATTGCAAATCAACAAACAGTGATATAGCTGATAAAAATAGCAAAACTATTAAAACGAAAAAAGAAAAACATATAAAACGAAAAAGCTCCAACCCTAAAGTTCCAACACACCTTTCTTTAGGTAAAGATGTGGTTGAAGAAAGAGAAAAAGAAAGCAACACTTCACGGTCCCTCTAGTGTGCTATCTTAGCTGCTATTAACCTCACTGCTTCCACGTAGCACTTATGTTCCTCAGCTAGAATACGTTCTGAGAGGTTTTGGATATTATCGTTTGGTAACACTGGCACAGCAGCTTGAGCTATTATGGCTCCAGCATCAACTTCAGGAGTGACGTAATGTACGGTACAACCTGTAATTTTTACACCTGCTTTCAGAGCTTGCTCTTGAGCATTAAGGCCCTTAAAAGATGGAAGTAAAGAGGGATGAACATTTATAACCTTATTACGCCATTTACTCAGAAAGTCAGCTTTTAGAATTCTCATAAACCCTGCAAGACAAACCAAATCAACCTTGTGTTGCACGAGTATTTCGTGAATTTTATTAGCATCAAGTGGTTTACTTCCAACAACAAATGCTGAAATTCCTGCTTGCTTTGCTATTTTCAGGCCAGCAGCCTCACCATTATCTGTGATAACGCACACAACTTCTGCAGGAAAACTGTAATCTTGACATGCTTTTATCAACGACTGCATGTTTGATCCTCTGCCTGAAATGAGTATTCCGAGCTTTATTTTTTTCATTGTAGCACAATTAATTTAGTGTGAAATTTTATATTAACAAAACAGCTCAAAAAGAAAACCTATTTTATAGCGAAAAGGGTGCGTACAGCTTTTTCTGTTATTAAGTGAGCCTTCTAATTTTAGGTTTTGCTGGACAGCATTCAGCCAAAATTAGCCCTGATGTTGAAGCATATGGGCAAGTATATTAATATAGGAATACACTTTTGTAACTGCATTATTATTTATTTAACAAAGTATTAGTATAATCTATTCACTGGATTAAACGGAGAAAATTTAATGAGCAAATTACCACACAACGCGAAAATAAGTAGATCTCAGGTTACTCAGTGGGAAGTAATAAAAGATTGCGAATATGCTGATAATTGCCTGTCAAAAATAGTAAATCTATATGTCATTAAAATGGCTCGGCTGTCAGATTTTTATGCAAGTGACGAACCTGAAATCAACACCATCCTGGCAAGAATAAGTGTAACAAGTGAAAATGTATTTTTAAATAAGGCTGCTGCTATTGAAATTATGGAAGATATTTTTCCACACAAATTCAATAGTAAGAAGAAAAACAACATATCAAGGTTAGAAGATTTGTATAACTATTTATGCTCTGTTGTTAGCAATAGCCTTCCAAAAGAAATGCTTGAAAGCCTAGTAAGAGAATATAAGGATGCTGTTAACTTATTTAAGGCAATTACCTGATTGAACGCAGCGTTTCCAGGGCTCTGTTCTCTATTTCATAAATGCCGCTTTCAAGACTTTTATCTATCAAATATATGGTAGACAGGTAAGTTTGCCGTTTTTTTACAACATTGATAGTTAAGGTGCCAGGAGTGATAGTAACTGAATTTGCAAACAATGTGATGCTTTTGTCATTATGCCCTTTACACTTTTTTAGGATGGTAATTGGCTCAAGTTTAAGCTCAGCCTGTAGCACTTTTTTTGTTACATAAATACTCGATAGAATAACTTGGTATATCAACCACGGTATATAACTTACCAGCAACTTACAAAATGACAATCTACTTGTACCATTTAGGATTTGACTGAAGGAACTTTCAGCATCTATCAATCGTTTAAAGATAAACAACGTGGATATAGAGGAAAATGCCCCAC
>NZ_JADAKK010000044.1:0-1461 GCF_020278625.1 Wolbachia endosymbiont of Mansonella ozzardi | reverse complement strand
AAACAAAAAACAACTCAAAATAACCAGACAATACAGTCCATAGAAAAAACAGTATTATAAAAGACAGAGAAAAAAATTTGATTTTTTGCCTAAAATTCATGATCTGCAGTATAACTCAAGTGATTTTTTAAGGCAAGATAATAATGGTACTATCCCTATAAATTTATACCCTGTGCCCTGAGGAAATGTTTGATAAACTCTGTCAAGTTGAAAGATAGGAAGTATTAAATACTTGACTTTCTTGTTTAAATATGCAATAATTGAACTGGACAGGAGAAAATTATGAAACAAGGAAAGCTTGCAGAAATACTTAAAGAAGTAAACACTCTTCCGGGTTTGAATGCGGATAATATAATCAAGCAAATAAAAACTAAGCTACAAGAAGAAGGTAAAGAAACATACGGAAAGTGGGAAAAGGAGGACGATATTAATTACCGTCTTACCACCGACTATGACACATTGTTAGATATTGCTGTTGAAAATGGATATATAAAAATAGTAGAAGCTCTATTAGTTGACAAGGCAAATATTAACAGTGGTATTTGCTCTCCTTTACATACTGCCATCATCAAAAACAACAAGGAGATGATAAAGATCCTGATAAAATACAAGGCAGATGTTAATTAAAAAAATAAGGATGATGGATTTACTCTCTTACATCTTGCTGTTGAAGGAGATCATCAGGAGATAGCAAAAATTCTAATTAAGCATAAGGCAAATGTTAATTTAAGAGATAAAAAAGAACGTTCTCCTTTACACCTTGCTGTCAAAAATGGCTATGTAGAGGTAGTAAAAGTCCTGCTATAAAGTGGAGCAAATTCTTTATTAAAAAGACTCGGATGATAGAAAGCCAAGGGATCTTGCTGAAGATGAAGACATAGTACAACTCCTCGAGCAAGCAGAAAAAAACAACTTATAAAAAGTGCAATTGTAAAAGGCATAGTTGTGGGTTTTGTAGTTGCAGCAATAGTTGCTACTAACTCACACTTGCTACTACTTTATCTATACCAGCAATAATTGGACTAGTTACAGGATCTGCACTTATAGCAAGTACTGTTGTTGGTGCTGGAATATACATGATGTCAAAGCCTAAAGCTGAAATGGGAGCAGATGGGAACACAAAGGTTGCGCTTAAGAATACGAAAGAAATGTTTCTGTCTAATTTCGTCATTCCATTGCTATAGCACTTTCTCTACCTATTCAAGGGAGCAATTACTTCTCATTTTGATAAAAAACTACACCCTGACTAAGCAAAGTCACTTAATTTTTACATATCTATTGTAAAGTAAAGAAGCTAGAACAGGAACGCAAATGTTAGCCGAAGCGTGGACTTTACTGATACTTACACTACTTGAAACTATACTTAACGTAGACAATTTAATCTTTATTTCTCTAGCAATAGATAAAGTACCAACCACGCTGAAAGAAAGGGTAAGCCTTATAGGTTTTGGACTAGCGCTA
>NZ_JADAKK010000043.1 GCF_020278625.1 Wolbachia endosymbiont of Mansonella ozzardi | reverse complement strand
GCTTTCCTGGTAGATGGAAGAACAGTTGAACGTGATGAATATTTCGATGAAGCACATTTACATGAAAATGAATTGTTGCATCCTAGTGTTGGACATATTCAAAAAGACTTAGATCCTTTACTTATTAAAGGCACGAGGATTTTGAGTCATAAGAATTCAGAGCATGTCCAATACTCTGATGAACAAAGAAAGGGCGGAGTAATTGTGGAAAAAGGAGGATTATTGGATAATAAGGGAACCGATAGGACAGACGACGACGTATATGAAGCAGTTGTGAAGCAAGGAGGCGAGCGCTTATATAAATTCAAAAACATGGGTTTTTACATTAGTGAGGAGGGCGACCTATTTATTCATGACCATGGAGCAAACGTAAGGGTTCAACTACCAAAAAGTATTACTCATCTAAAATTAGTGCAAAAAGATGACGGGTATAAATTGGTGCCAGCCGATGCTGATGGTAATGAATATAACGGTATACCAGATGAATATAAGTATATAGATCCAATATTTGCACATGAATATGAAAAGAGGGACTATTCTCATAAATATGTCAATATAGGTCTTATAAATTTTGACAAATATCTTTTGAATTCTGATGGACGTGAGAATGGTAAACTTTTCGCTATAAAGCACGATCCAAACGATTATCATATACAAAAAGACTCCAGCGGTAAAATACTTAGGATAAACGGTCAAACATATTTCACTAAGGTAAAACTATTTGATGGTGATGAAGAAATTGGAATGTTATCTAATAACTTCCATAACTTTAAGGGGAAAATATTCCTTTCTGCTGACTATAACTACAGTTGTAGCGATTTACTTGCATCTGTTTCTCCTCAAGTTAAAATTAAGAATGTGAAAAATGGAAGTAGAAAAATAACCTTTGACCAAGGTAGTGGTGATATCGGGGATACTGATAAAGGCTATACTGATTATCAGAGAATATACACAAAAGGGAAACGAACCGCAAGTTCAAAAGAACAGGCAATTGCAAGCAAAACTGAGACAGAAATCGATGCGCTAGACGTGGTTTATAATACTACTAATGCTGTTGCTCAAGCTGCCGAAGAGAAGGCTGCATCAAACGACAATGATGAAACGCTGCCTTATCATCCACAAATTCTAACGAGGGTGAAAAGGTTAGCTTTAGCGGAGGACAAAGAGCAAGAGCAGGTAATATTGAAAGACATAATTTTAAAAATAGAAAAAAGCTCTGATCAAGCCTCGGAAGGAAAGTACAAGGTAAATGTGGCTATAGATTATCATGACGTGAAGGCCTTGTGTGACAAAGCCGAAGGAGCAGAAAAGCAATCTGTGTTAAAGTTTTGGCATAAATTGGCCAAATCTGGATATAAGGTTGGTGCTTTGCCAGAAGACAAGTATTACTTTCAAGATGGCAAGTTCGTAATTCGCGATAGCAATACGAAGAAGTGTATAGCGTTGCCTGAAGATAAGGTATCCATCAAGATAATGAAAAATGGCGATCATTATGACTTAGCTATATCTGATAAAGAGGGCAAGGTAATAAGTAGTATTACAAAAATGGATAACTTAAACTATGAGTTGCTGTCAGACACAAGTGGTGTTAGTTTAGAAACGCAAGATAGCGCTTCATTTTCAGATCAACACAATGAATATAATGCTTATCTAGAAAATGGTTTGGAAGAAATATTTAACTGCGCAAGCGATTGCGCTTATCACGATCATAACTCGTTTAGCGTGGGTTAATACACATAAAGGGCTGCTGTTTTAATGAAGCAACCCCACATGTGTGTGAGATTATTATACTGAGCTAAGTATAAATTACTACAGAATTACAAACTTTTTTTGATATTAGCAAGAACTATAATAATGTAGCACCGCCTTGCGTATTGCCAATCCGAATTTTACCTGCTGTAGAATAACATTATCTGCTATATCACTGCTGATCTCGATCCCTCTGTTTATTGGCCCTGGATGCATAACTATCGCACTTGGTTTTGCGTATGACAACTTTCGTAAATCAAGCCCATATAAACGAAAATATTCTCTCTCTGAAGGAATAAAACAACCATTATTCATGCGCTCTTTCTGCAACCTCAAAAGCATAATTACATCTGCATCCTTTATGCCTTCAATTAGTGAATAATGGACTGAATCTACCTCAGGAAAGTATCTACAAATCAAAGTTGGTGGTGCAACTAAGCATATTTTTGCTCCAAACATTTTTAATAATCTTATATTCGATCTTGCAACTCTGCTGTGCAAAATATCTCCGCATATTACAATTTTTAGATCTTTTATTTGCTTTTTATTACTACTGATTACAAAATAGTCCGCAAGAGCTTGAGTTGGATGTTCACTGCTTCCATCACCTGCATTGATTAGCGAGCAGCTAACATGCTCGGCCAGCATATTCAAAATACCGCTGTTTTTTTGCCTGATTACTATATAGTCAGGATTCATTGCATTTAACGTTTTCACCATATTTTTCAAATTTTCTCCTTTATTAATAGAAGAAGATTTTATCGGCAGAGTTATAACATTTGCTCCAAGACTTTTTGCTGCTATTTCAAAAGATACAAGAGTACGTGTTGAATCTTCAAAAAATAGATTTATTACTGCCTTATTTTTTAAGATATGCCCATTCGCAGCTTCGTTTTTCAGGTATTGACCGGCTAGCTTGATTATATTTTCTACATCATCGATTGTGAGATCCTGTATGCTTAGCAGATTCTTTCTATCGCTCATAATTTCTTTTTATTGTACAATTGCCATTCAACTCATTCTACCTCCTTATTACCTTTTTTCAATAAGTCCCCTGCACAACAGTTATTTTAGCTGAGCTTAAATAGGCATTGCATTAAAATAAAAACTGGTATTAATTGATAATTAGTACTCTGGTTTTATTGTAGTTAGTATGTTAATAACAAGTGAGGTTGAAAATGGTTGTAAAAACTGAAAAGAAAAATGAGAAGACTAGCCTGGGAAGGAAAATACTAGATTACATGCCGTGGAGAATAGCGCTCACAATTGCTGCTTTTTCTATCTAGTTGTTGGTTCTGTTGTTGGAGCTTTAGCATATGGTAGTTATAGGAAGAATAATAGAACCGAAAACCCTGCTTCCAATAATGGACTTGATGGATCTAACAACAGAGAGTTGGTGTTATTGCAATTGGCTTTCTGCTTAGGGGACCAATTGGTGGTATAATTGCCATGGGTCTTATGATTGTTAGCGGTATATTAGGTGGGTAAGCTTATTCAAGGGGCAGAAGAAAAAGCACCAGATGTAGGTTATGATTTATTGAGTGCTGCGGGAAAAGGCATATTAGATGCAGGAAGACAGGCAGTAGATAAGATGAAAGGTTCTGAGAAAGAAGGGGAGATAGAAAAGTCAACTAATGAAATAGGAACTCCAACTGAAAAAGCTGCAAGTAATGAAAAAGAAGGCGGTAATAAGAAGCTGGAACCAGGTAATAAACAAATTCTTGGCCCTGCAACCAAAAAGCTTGCACAAGAAAGCTTAATGGATAAAGGACAAGATATTAGAAGCAATTAAATCGGCATGGCATCAACGTAAATCTTCTTGCCCGGTGTGCTGAGCATCATTTCCATTTAAACTTGTCAGCTATCATAACAGCTTCTAGCAGGTGTTCTTCAAGCTTGCTGAGAGGTAAGTTACTTTGTAAATAGTTCCCCCAAGATTTTAATACGTCGGAAGTTTCGATACCTTCAACAATAGGATATTCCTGATTTTTTTTAGCATATAGTTCTTGAGCTTGCTTGCTTACTAAAAATTCCAGCAAAGTTATAGCATTTTCTCTGTTTTTTGAGTTTTTTGTTACCGCTGCACCACTAATGTTTACCATTACGCCATTATCATTTTGATTAGGGAAGAAAACCCCTAGCTTGTCTATAATATTCCTTTTATTTCCATTTCCTGATAAAAGAACCCTTGCAAAATAATAGCTATTTACTATTGCAACATCTCCTTCACCAGCAGCTACAGCGTGGATTTGGTCAGTATCGCCACCACTTGGTTTTCTTGCCATATTGCTCACAATTCCACAGACCCATTCTTTTGCCTTTTCAAAACCATCATTTGCAATTATAAAAGCAATCAATGATAGGTTATATGGACTCGTAGAAGAACGTACTAATATTTTTCCTTTCCATTTCTCATTTGCTAGGTCTTCGTAAGTACTTAGATCCTTAGGGTCCACTGATTCTTTATTGTAAACTAATATTCTAGTTCTTTTTGTAAGGCCAAACCAATAATTTTCACTATCTCTAAATTTTGCAGGTATAGCACTTTTTAAAACCTCTGAGTCTACCTGGGACAGAAGATCTCTTTTTTTTGCTAAAATTAAATTCACTGCGTCCGCAGTTAAAAATAAGTCAGCTTCACCACCATTTTCCATGCGTGAGAGCAATTGAGAATAATCATCAATAATATAACGTACCTTGATGCCCGTATCTTTTGTGAATTCATCAAATAAAGTGCGTACTAACTCTTCTTTACGTGATGAATAAACATTCACCACTCGTGAATTGTCAGTTTCACTGTTCTTGTACAAGTAAGCAACGACTATTAATACAACTGTTATTAGAAATGTGAGTATTAAAGCTCTTTTCATATTGAACACAATAGTTTCTTATAGTTAAAGATACTCAAATAGGGAGACTTTAGCAAATGTAAAATTTGCTTAATACATAAGAATTATCGCCCCATTAAGGGGCATTAATATTTTGTAGAGAATTTATTTATCCACCAACACCGTAAACAACATTTGAATAATTGTGAGATTGAACCACAACTTGCTCAAGCGTTAAGCTACTGCGCTTAGCGTCTTTACTGTGATTTTCCTCAAGAACATTTGTTCTTTCGCGTTTTATTTCTTTAATGAATTCCTTGTTAACGTTTTCAGTGTTGATCTCTTCTAGAGAAGATATAAGATTAGTACAATTTGTTTTGTTATGGTAATGTACACCAAGGCATATGATTAATAATGTAAGTATACCTGAGCCTATAAGTAATGATAATCCTACATTGTGGTTCAAAAGATTCCGATAAAATTTTTGTACATTATTAACACCATCTATTGCAAGTAGCCCTAAAGGAAGCGCGATATTTGCAACAACTACGCCAGTTAACAATGCAGTAAATATTGGCCTATTGTTGATTACTGATTCTATTTTGTTAGTTCTACTAATTACTTTTTCATCAATGTTAATGAAGCCGTTTTTAGCTTTCCAAGCGTTAAGTGCAAAATTTGAGTGAGTGCCATTGCTATATTCCAATCTTACAGATTTTATTACTTTATCCTTTGGCTGGAGCTCCAACATTTCATCTAAAATCTCATCCGAATTTTTTCCTTGGGTTTGACATTCATCAGTGTTTCTAAATTGTTTTATTGCACAAAATATTGGAATAATCGCAAGTAATGAAGCGAGTACAATGACTGGTATGGTAACATATCTGGAGCTATTCGTAAAAAATGGGATAAACTTTGCTTTATCTTGCAAAGATACTAAAGCTGCAGATGCGCCAAGCACAATAGCACTTACACTAGAAATTATAAAGCCCTTCTGCTGCATAGCGTATTTTACTCTTGGCAAGAATCTGTTTGTTTTTTTACTTGAGTTGATTAAAGGAGTTGTTGAATCTATTTCACTACTTTCAATATCACCATCACCTTTTGGTGTGAGGAGAGTTGGAGGTGTACCTGAACCACTGCTGAGTTTATTGGCGGATAATCTTTTCAAATCTTCCAATATTTTATTATTATCCCAAGGTAGGCTATATATCGTCCCTTCGGAAACTGATCTTTTCAAACTTCGATTATCTACTCCACTATCCAATGACCTTGATGTTTCCTCTTCTTCACCTTCAGAATTTGATTCATCAAACGGATTTGTAGGTTGTATAATTTTGTTCTCATTTTTTCCTGGAGTAATTGTTCTGAATGCTACTTGTGGCAGAGTTTTTGGTGCTGTCTCGCTATCTTCATCCCTTTTCTCGTAGGAAGTTAATTTTACTTGGGATTCTCCTGTGACTGATTTTAGCATATTACTCTCCGAAATTAATTACTAATGCTGTGTTGATTACACTATAGTTGTTAAGATGTAGTAAATACTAATTTAAGAATAAATATGAAAAATTTAGTATAAAAATTGCCTATCAAAGATTCTTTTGTCTAGTGAATAATCTCTATCAAAAAGTAGAGTAACTGTGTTCTCATGGTCTTTCTGCATTTTTATTTGTGATATATTACGAAATTCCTTGTAATCTGATACTACAAGTGCTGGACGATTTTCCACGTCGTTAATGTCAATTTGTACTACTGTATCACTTGAAATTAACGCTCCGTTCCAATGCCTTGGGTGATAGCTATTAACAGAGGTCAGTGCAAATAAGTTTGAGTTTAATGGTAAAATTGGGCCTCCGGCAGAAAAGTTATATGCAGCGCTACCGGTTGGGGTAGACAATATTATTCCATCCCCTCTAAATTTTTCTACTTTTAACTTGTCATTGATAGTAACATTCATTTCTACTATTTGATTCGCTTTTCTAAAAACATATACTTCATTTAATGCTATGTAATGATATTTTTTGCCACCTATATCTGTAGCTTCCATTTTTAACAAAGTGAGCTGAGTTGGGATTGTGTATTCTATGTTATCAGTTAGATCTTCGCTGCGGCTAAAGCATTTATTCATCAAAAATCCAACGTTACCAGTATTTACTCCATATACATGTATGTTTTTATTTCCTATCACGTAATTATGCAGGGTGCGTAACATAAAGCCATCACCGCCAATGACTATGAGTAGATCAATTTCGGATTTATTTTCCTCTGTTATATTGATAAGATTAAATTTTTGTAACAGCTTGGATACTTCCTGCGATTTTGGTGACTCAGAAGCAACGTAGGCTATATTTTTATATTTATGCATGCTTCACTCAGAGAAAGAAGCAAAAACTAGAAGATACCTCCATATTTATCATTAAACTTAGCTATTTTGCTAGTTTTGCTTGCCGATCCACTTGTCAAACTTCCAGTCCATGCAGGGTGGGTTAGAGGATCTCTATCAAGTTTTACCTTATCACCGTCCTTTCCATAAGTGGAACGAGTTTCAAACTTTTGACCATTTGTCATGATTATAGTAATCTTATGATAATCAATTTCTACCATTGCTACCTACAAACTTTTTGCTAGTTAACATTCTAGTAGATTCGATCCACTAAGTCAATTATTATTCTAAAATATTGACGAAAATAAATAAAGTAGTATACTTGATGAAAAATAAATAATAATTATTATGATTTTTGCTTTCCCTGGTCAGGGCTCTCAGTTTGTAGGAATGGGAAAGAGTTTATATAGTGAATTCTCTGTTGCAAGACAGGTATTTAATGAAGTAGATAGTATACTAAGTAGAAAGTTATCTAGTTTAATTTTTGACGGCCCTATTGAAGAATTAACTATCACAGAAAATGCTCAGCCAGCTATAATGGCAGTGTCAATTTCAACGCTACGTGTTATGGAGCATGTGTTTGGCAGATCTCTTTTATCTGATTGCAACGTTCAGCATATTTGTGGCCATTCAGTTGGCGAGTATACAGCACTATGTGCTGCAGGAGTGTTGACTCTTGAGTCTGCAGTCAAGCTACTGAAAGTTCGCGGTGAAGCGATGCATGAAGCCTCTCTGAAATGTAAAGGCGGAATGGTTGCATTGCTTGGAGCAGAGGTAAGCGAAGTAGAAGATATATTGAAATCAGCAAAAATTGAAGGGGTTTGTGAAATTGCAAACGATAATGGCGGTAGACAGGTAGTGGTAAGCGGCACTGCGGAAGCTCTTGAGATGTTGCCCGATTTATTCAGAAACTCAAGCGTGAGGAAACTAATTAAATTGCAAGTTAGTGGGCCTTTTCATTCATCTCTTATGAAACCTGCTGATGAAAAACTTTTGGAATTTTTGGAAAGCATTACAGTAGCTCGACCTTTGATTTCATTTGTATCAAATGTTACAGCCAAAGAAGAAAGTGACCCAAAAATAATAAGAGGTTTGCTTGCTAAGCAAATCATAAGCAAAGTAAGGTGGAGAGAGATGGTTTTGTATATGGTAAACCGTAACGTTAACAAATTCGTTGAAATTGGGCCTAATAAAGTTTTATCTAATCTAGTTAAAAGAATTGATCAATCCATCAGTACAAAAAATATAGATAGCATTAGTGATATTGATAATTTTCTTAATGAATCGTTAGTGTTAACAGCGGAAAATCTAGAAGTTGGGTTAAGTTAAAGCGTATAGCTAGCGCAAATAAGGCTGATTGTTAATTCTATCAATTAAGGTAAGGGTGGGGGAAGTATGACAAATATTAACACTAAAGAGCACAACCTAACATTAGGCAGTACCACAGTTAAACTTTTTATTGAAAGTGATGACATAAGTGAAATTAATTTTATTAACGTGCATCAAAATGAGGTAAATTCAAAAGAGGCCGGCAAGTGCATAATCCAACAATTTGGCGGAAGGATGTTGTATATTATTCATGGCAATGGTACTTTACGTAATGTAGAATTTAAATGGTGAGAAGTATGAGTTTGATCCCAACTGTGTATTTGATGACGTGAGTGCAGAGGCTAGTTTAAAATAATTTGGCAATTTTTCGGAAGGTGCTTTGAAAGTAGTTGGAAATTTTACAGAAAAATTTTTAAATTTCTTGCTTCTTGGTCAAGACCGTGTCATCGCTCTTCATAATAACTACAACTCTCCCAGCTACTCATTCAAAAGCTATTTTCTCCGCCACTTTTCCGTAATGTACTGAAGATTTATCGAGAAGTATGTCCAGGGAGCGGAACGGTGAGTTTTTCTACACGACAGTTGAAGATTGCTTCGAAGCTTTAAAACAGAAGGAAGTTTCCAGTATAATATTGCAAAGCAACAAAACGGTTGAAGACGATGGTTCTTTATCTGTGTATGCTGGAGAAAACGATATTCGGTACTCTAATGTGGAAGCAGCAGGGCATGGTCATTTAGAGCAGCAAATAGATATGCTATCTGCTTTGCACAGTGTTTTATTTCCAAATGCAAATCAATTCTTGATAGTGGATTATAATGCCATAAAACGTATTAGCTGCTTATATAATCAATGAACTACCTGTTATTTCGTCTGGTTTTTTAATTCCAAGTAACTGTAAAATAGTGGGAGCGATATCAGATAGCCTTCCATCTCTCAGCTTCAGATTGTTATAAGAATCAGAGCATGCAATGAATGGAACTGTGTTCAAAGTATGTGATGTATGAGGTGTGTTGTTTTCTTCATCGAACATGCATTCAACATTGCCGTGATCTGCCGTAATGATGAGCGCAGCATTACCTACTTCCTCAGCAGCATTGAGCACTTTCATAAGGCAATTATCTATAGCTAGCACAGCATTCTGAGCTGCTTTCATGTTACCTGTATGACCTACCATATCAGGGTTAGCGTAATTTACAACTATCAGTGAGAATTCTTGGGAATAAATTTTTTCTACAAGCTTTTCTGTGAGCTCGAAGGCTGACATTTCAGGCTGCAAATCATAAGTTTTAACTTTTGGTGAAGGAATGAGAATTCTTTCTTCACCGGGAAAAGGTTCTTCTTTGCCGCAATTGAAAAAGAAAGTTACATGAGCGTATTTTTCAGTTTCAGCAATACGCAACTGTCGTAGTTTATTATCCGCTATTGCCTGTCCTAGAGTGTTGGCAAAGGATGTAGGAGGAAAAAGACAGGGAATTTTTAAGTCCGCTTTGTATTCCACCATACTTAGAATCGAAGAAAATGGTTTTTGTTTATAGTCTTCTGTCATCTGAGCAGTTTGACCATAAATTCCAGCGTCACATGTTGGAATGACATCCAAGAAGTCTGTTTTACCAAGCAAAATACTTGACAATTGTATCATTCGATCGGCACGGAAGTTAGCCAGTAACACTCCATCTTCTGGCTTTATACCTTGATAGTTACCTATTACTGCAGGTCTGATAAACTCATCAGTTATGTTGTTTTGATAATTATCGTCAATCAACGACATCACACTATTGTGACAAGGTGTCCTTGCAAATGCGATGACTTCATAAGCCTCAATTGTTCTTTTCCACCTGTTATCACGGTCCATAGCGTAATAACGTCCAGAGACGGTAGCAATTCTTATGTCATTGCCCTTTATACTCTCTTCAAATTCTTGAATGCATTTTTTCCCCGAATTTGGTAATGTATCTCTGCCATCTAAAAATGCATGTATCATCACTTTAATTCCATGTTGGGATATTTTATTTGCTAGGGTTGAAATATGTTTTTGATGCGAATGAACACCACCGTCTGACACTAATCCCATTATATGGCATACGCCATGCTTACTTTTTAAATTGCCAATAAAGCTTTGTAGATTTGCATTGCTTTCTATTGCTCCTATTTCTTGATTAATCCGCTGTAGGCTTTGCATCACTACTCTGCCACTGCCAATATTCATATGGCCAACTTCTGAATTGCCTATTTGACCATCTGGTAGCCCAACATCGATCCCACAGGCAGATAAACTGCATCTTGGGTATTTAGAGCCAATATACTGCCAACAGGGTGGCTTTGCATTGCTAATAGCATTATATTCACTATTTTCTATTCCATTTCCCCAGCCATCTAGTATACATAAAACAACCGATTTAAAGTTCATACGGTGCTAGAATTCTATAGATATAACATAATACCAAAAACAAACTCTTTCCACAATTTCTATATTGCGTGACATAAAGTTTGTAAAGGAGGAGTTATCAAATATCACATAGGTGCACAAAACAACATTAGATTACTCGCATAACAAACTTTTGATAGAGCATTAGTATTCAATAGAAACGAAAAAAACT
>NZ_JADAKK010000002.1 GCF_020278625.1 Wolbachia endosymbiont of Mansonella ozzardi | reverse complement strand
AAAGAAAAAAATGATTGAACTTAAAGGCCCGGAAATTTGTGAGAGTGGAAATAAGAAAAATTTAATTGTTTGCTTACACGGCTGGGGATCAAGCAGTGACAACTTTGTTCACCTTGCTAAAGTTATGAGCAAATCTTTACCTGATTCATGTTTTATAGCACCAAATGCTCCATTTGAAAGGGAAATAGGTGACGGTTATCAATGGTTCAGCCTAGAGGATCGCAGTGAGGAAGTGCTATATAATGGAGCAAAAAGTGCTGCATTGATAGTAAATCACTTTATTGATACGAAGTTAAAAGAGCTTAGCTTAAATGATGCACAGCTTTCTTTGATTGGATTTTCCCAGGGAGCAATGCTTGCAATACACACAGCTCTTACCCGTTCTCAATCTTGTGCATCGGTTGTTGCATATTCTGGTAGGTTTCTTTTGCCTTCAAAAGTTGCACCAGAGATCAAATCAAAGCCCAACATGTGCATTATCCATGGTGATGCTGACGATGTAGTACCTTTTTCTTCTCTTGGCTTAGCAGTTAGAGCTCTGAAAGAAAATGGAATAAATGTTGAGGGACACCCAATTCATACATTGGGTCACATTATCAATGAAGAAGGAATAAGACTGGGTATAGAATTTATTAAGAAAAACTTCAAAAACTAATTTTCATGCACTTGTTTTGCTTCGGTTATGGATATGTAGCTAGGTTTCTATCGAAAAAGTTACTGAATTTAGGTTGGAAGGTTAGTGGTACCTCAAAGAATCAAGACGTACAAGACGTTAATTTCTTTAATTACGACAAAGTAAGCGAGGATGCGTTTCAAGATGTAACACATGTTTTGATTTCCATCCCGCCAGGTAGCGATGATGCGCTGGAGAGATATGGCCATTACTTTCAAAATGTCAAATGGCTTGGTTATCTATCTGCAACTAATGTCTATGGCAACCACACTGGTAATTGGGTTACGGAAGAATCTGAAACAAAACCTATAGAAAACAGAGGAGAGAATCGCCTCAGATCCGAAAAGAAATGGCTAAATAGTAATTTACCTGTTCATGTTTTTCGTTTGGCTGGAATATACGGTCCAAGTAGAAACGTATTAGTTGATTTACAACTTAATAAAGCAAGAAACGTACGAAAAGAAGGGCATTTTTTTTCTCGTATTCATGTTGAAGATATATCGAATATTCTATTTTCTTCCATGCAAAGCATAAAACCTGGTGAAATATATAATTGTGCGGACGACTTGCCCGCTACACAATCTGAAGTGGTAACATACGCAGCAAAACTTCTGAATGTTAGTGCTCCAGAACCAGTGGAGGTTTATTCCTTGCCTGAATGCGCACAGAGTTTTTACTTAGGGTCAAAAAAAGTAAGTAATGTTAAAGTGAAAAGAGATCTTGTCACCTCTCTAGTTTATCCTAACTATAAGGTAGGCTTGGAAAGCTTATACTCTGAAGAGTTGAAGTCACACATTTGAAGAATCTCTCGCATAACCTGCTTTCCGATTTTGCATCTTGGACAACATCTTCTAAAAAAGGCAGAAACAATAGATTCTTGATAAAGATATAATTGAAGGCTTGAAACAGACTACATCAACTTTACAAGCCTAAGTAAAAGGGAAAAGGAAGAGGCAGAACATTTCTACCTCTCTTTAATATTAACTTTACTTTTTCAGCGCTCCAAATATAGCCGCATCTACTGCAACCTCTTGCAATTTAGCTGATACGTCACTTTTTAAAGCTTCATGGCTTTTGTTACTTACTGTAACTTTTAATGAAGCAGCTTCTTTAGTTTTACCTAACGTTTCCTTCAATTCAACAAAATCGTTAGTCACAACAACACCTTTATCTTCAACCTTATAATTAAGTCGTATGGATGTGTATCCGCCTTCTTTGTTTTTGAAGATCACGTATAGATCTTTCTCACCCTTCTCACCTAGCAATACTTTACGATTGTCATCTGAAAGCTCCAGATACAATTTCTTAACGCTTTCTTTGTTCTCTGTAACTTCCTTTTCAACAATTTTAGCATCCTTTACCGCATCACCAACAAGAGTAGAGAAGTCTGCGTCTTTACCGTCCTTACCGTCCTTACCGTCCTTACCAGCTTTACCTTGAACTCCCTCCATTGAACGCAGTTGCTGACATGAAGAAATAGCTGTTGCAATAAGGTATGCGGCAGCAACAAAGGCTATTATTGCTATTGCCCAAGGGTTAGCAAGATATGCTAAGAATGTCGAAGAAAGTGCCACTCCCTTTGCAGTAGCATAAATAGTGGTTGCTGCTATTGTCACAGCTGCAGCTGCAACTACAACTTCGATACCCATCTTTGTTATAGGTGCAGTATTTTCCCACTTCCATATGCTTGGTGTGTTTTGATTTTTTGTGTCTGGCATAATAACCTCTTAAAAATATGACTAATAAAAACTTAAATATATACTAATAACATATGTTAGTCAAGTCTTTTTTTATAATAATTTAATAAAACAAGTATATTCTGAGTTGCTTCCTAAATTGCTATTAATCACGTACAGTTGATATATGATACATGGTTGGCTGAATCTCGACAAAGCAATAGGAATTAGTTCTGCGCAAGTTGTAGCTCGAGTTAAAAAGATTTTTGGAATTAAAAAAGCTGGTCATTTTGGAACACTTGACCCTTTAGCTTCAGGTGTGTTGCCAATTGCCCTTGGCGAGGCAACAAAAACTATACCGTATCTATCCTGCAACTTAAAGGCATACAATTTCACAATAAAATGGGGAGAGCAAAAAACCACAGACGACTTAGATGGTGATACTATTAAGGCTAGCGACATAAAACCTGAGTATAACCAAATAAGCTGTGCGATCAAGAACTTTGTTGGTGAGATAGCACAAACTCCTCCTCAATTCTCAGCAATAAAAGTCGATGGGACAAGAGCATACAAATTGGCAAGAAGTGGGCAAAAAGCGAATATAAAACCCCGCTTAGTACGAATATATGAACTTAAGTTGGTCTCTGTTGACGCCATGAATAACAGTGCTGATTTTTCTATGCTATGCGGTAGTGGTGCGTATGTGAGGTCAATTGCGAGAGATCTTGGAATCGCATTAAATTGCTTTGGACATATTACACAACTAAGAAGGACCATGGTAGGTAGTTTTAGAGAAACCGGATCAGTAACAATTGAACAACTTGTTGAAAAAATTCGCTTTTCGGTGTCATTCCAGCGCGTGACTCTGGAATCCAGAAAAAAAGAAGAATGGATGTCAAGCACTGGGATAATAGAAGATGATGGAATGATAGAGAATAATGCAAAAAGTTTCATTATCCCCATCTCATCAGCTTTAAAATCAACGTTCAAGGTTGAAATTTCTGCAGAGGAAGCAGAGAAAATCAGAAAAGGTCAGGAAATCATATTAAATAACTTGTATAATTTAAAGAATTATGATATTTTTTGTACGACAGTGGGTAATACACCCGTTGCAATCTGCAGTTTTACTTATGGTTGTGTAAAACCTATTCGTGTTTTTAATGTTTGAAATGAGGTTTAGATGCCAATAACATCAGAAAAGAAAAAGAACTTAATAAATGTATATGCAATTAAAGAAAATGACACAGGTTCATCTTTTGTACAATGTGCTATTCTAACCGAAAGGATCAGTAACTTAACTGAGCACTTTAAAGTGCACAAGCATGACCATCACTCTAAGCGTGGGTTACTCGTATTAATAGGTAGAAGGCGCAAACACTTAAATTATATAAAGCGTAAGTTTGGCAATCAGGCCTATCAGGAGTTAATAGAGAAGTTAGGCATTAGAAAATAATCGAGGAATTTTGTATGTTTGAAATTATAAAAAAATCTATAGACTGGGGTGGTCGTACCTTATCTTTAGAAACTGGGAAAATAGCACGTCAAGCTGATGGTTCAGTGGTTGTAAATTATGGGGATACTTCCATTTTAGTAACTGTTGTACGTAAAAAGAAGGAAGAAAATGTCGATTTCCTGCCTCTAAATGTACAATTTATTGCAAAAAGCTATGCCATGGGTAAGATTCCCGGTGGCTTTTTTAAAAGAGAAGGTAAGCCATCTGATAGGGAAACTTTAATTTCAAGGGTGATAGATAGAAGTATAAGACCGCTATTCCCAGAAGGTTTTCATGACGAAGTCAGCGTGGTGTGCAATTTATTAACTTATGATACGGTCAATCCTCCTGAAGTACCAGCATTGATTGGTACTGTTGCTGCCCTTGCAATTTCTGGTGTTCCTTTTTACTCTACCATAGCTGGAGCCTTGGTTGGTTGTGATGAAAATAACAACTATGTACTCAACCCTTCTGTTCAAGAAATGAAAGCAAGCAGCTTAGATCTATTTTTATCTGGTGACGAGCATTCAATTTTAATGGTTGAATCAGAGGTAAAGGAGCTTTCTGAAGAAAACGTTCTAAGCGCAATAAAATTT
This sequence comes from Wolbachia endosymbiont of Mansonella ozzardi, assembly GCF_020278625.1. Lineage (GTDB taxonomy): Bacteria > Pseudomonadota > Alphaproteobacteria > Rickettsiales > Anaplasmataceae > Wolbachia. Next base: position 32,634 of record NZ_JADAKK010000002.1, on the reverse strand, counting down.
GGTCATGAACACCTTCAACCCGTCATTAAGCTTATAAAAGAATTTGCTGACACAATTGGCAAGAAACCTAAGAGCCTCGCTCTTATTGATATGTCAGACATAACGCAGGATCTTGAAAAGTACAGTAAAGCTTTTGAGAATGCGTACTCACAAACAGTAAAGCAACAGCGAGCTCAAACTTTAGAAGCGCTCAGAGGCGATATATTAAACACTCTTAAGGAAGCTGGAAAAGATGAGAAATTAATTACATATGCAATAAAAAGCTTTGAGAGATCCTTAGTGCGCAAGATAATTAAAAAGAAAGGTATGAGGATAGACGGTCGTAAGCACGATGAAATACGTCAGATAGAGGTTGAAGTTGACATTTTATCCAGGACCCATGGTTCTGCATTATTTACAAGAGGTAGTACTCAGGCGCTGGTTATTACTGCTCTTGGTACTACACAAGACGAGCAAATTATAGATGACATTGAAGGTGATAGGCGTGAGCATTTCATGTTGCATTACAATTTTCCTTCATTTGCTGTTGGAGAGGTTTCTGCTATACGTGCACCAGGAAGAAGAGAAATAGGCCATGGTAAACTTGCTTGGAAAGCAATTCATCCTGTTTTACCTGATAAATCCGAATTTCCTTACACAATAAGAGTAGTATCCGAAATTATGGAATCAGATGGTTCTTCTTCTATGGCAACAGTCTGCGGAACCTCCCTTGCCTTAATGGATACAGGCGTGCCGATAAGGGCTCCTGTTGCTGGAATTGCCATGGGCCTCATCAAAGATAAAGATGAGTATACAATACTTTCCGATATCCTGGGTGATGAAGATTATCTTGGCGATATGGATTTTAAAATAGCAGGAACTAGTGAAGGAATTACAGCACTGCAAATGGATATGAAAATTTCTGGTATAAGCTTTGAAATTGTTGAAAAATCTTTGAAGCAAGCAAAGGCTGGAAGGTTGCATATCTTAGAAAAAATGAACGCAGTGATTTCAGAACATAGCGATGACGTCAAAAGTCATGCACCAAGAATGGTATCATTTTACATAGATAAAGATAAAATTTCTGCGGCTATTGGGGCTAAAGGAAAAAATATACGCAGTGTGTGTGAAAGGAGTAATGCAAAAATTGAAATAGGAGACGATGGCAAAGTTTCTGTGTTTGCCATGAGTAGCACTGAAGCTGAAATTGCAAAAAATATGTTGATTGATTCAATAACAGAACTAGAGCAAGGTGCAATAATTGATGCTAAGGTTATCAAAATAGATAAGTCTATTGTAGAGCTTGAACTTTTCAATGGGAGAAAAGGAAAAATGCACATAAGTGAAGTGGCTAATCAGCACATAGAGTCTATTGAAGATATACTTAAACAGGGTGATGTTTTCAAAGCGCTGGTAATTGATTTTGAAAAAGGTGGATGTCCAAAATTGTCAAGGCGTCGCGTTGATCAAGAGACAGGTGAATTTTTTGAAGGCGAGCTCTATAACGAAGAAAAGAAAGATGGTTCAAGTGATAAGGATTATTATAATAGTTCATTCAATAAAAAACCTGGGCATCGTAAGAGACCTACTCGTTCTCGTTCCGGCTTCAGTAATAGAAGTAACAGACCACAATTTGGTAGTGATGATTCATCATCAAGCTTTTATTGAGAGTAGATTTCTTGTATTACCTACTTCATCCTAGTACTAGGTACTGGAATGATATCGGCTGTTGATTTGTCTCTCAACTAGAGGTTAAGACAGCTATAGCAATGGGTTTTTAAGGTCGTTTATAGCCTTTTTTGTATTTGCGGCTCTAAATATTGCTGACCCAGCGACTAAGATATCTGCACCTGCTTTTGTTATATCGGCTGCGTTTAGGGCGCTCACTCCACCATCCACTGAAATTTGCGTTTTAAGATTATACTTTCGTATCATTTTTTTCACAACAGATATTTTATATAGCTGCGAATGGATAAACTCCTGTCCTCCAAATCCAGGGTTGACTGCCATAATCAGCACAATATCTAGTTCATGTATTATATACTCAAGCACACTTGGAGAAGTTGAAGGAACAATCGAAACTCCAACTTGAACTGTTTTTTTTGTATTGTTTGCGTTTTTGTATGACTTTATTTTCCTAACCAGTCTCTCAAGGTGTATCTCTGCTTCTGCATGTATAGTGATAATATCAGCACCAGCATTTATAAAGCTTTCAATATGGTCACCAGGAGATTTAACCATTAAGTGTACATCAAAAGGAAGATTGCTATACTTACGTATTGCAGAAATAACACCCGGACCAATTGTAATATTCGGAACGAAATTTCCATCCATAACGTCTATGTGTATATAATCTACACCTAAATCGCTAATTTTTCTTACTTCTTGACCTAATTTTGCAAAGTCTGCTGAAAGTATAGAAGGTGCAATTTTAATACCCATGGGCTGTCTTTCATTAAAGAATAAAAATAACTTATTTTTTAAACTCTGTCACCTTGACCAAAAACACAGAAAAAGTTGCATCTACGCTGGAACGATAAGGTCTTGCAAGAATTACTATGAACATCGTATTTACATGAAATACCTTGACTTCATATGTGTTAAGAAGCATTTTATATACGTTGGTGCCCGTAGCTCAGCTGGATAGAGCAGCAGCCTTCTAAGCTGTAGGTCGTAGGTTCAAATCCTACCGGGCACACCACATGTGTAGCACACTACCCTGTGTTTTTACTTTGCCATGCAACTTCCAAGCGTTTCTCCCGAAAATTTCTTACCATAAATTGAGTATGTAAAAGATTTAATCTATTTGATAGCTCCTTTCACAACAATCGTATCAAACAGCATATCATGGTATGTCTGTTTCTTTTGAGAGAAGCAAGCCACTAAATACCAGCAAAAGGTGAGCAGCAATATCATTACTCCCAGTATGCTTAAAGCGCTTGCTAACACGTTTTGTTCTTGGAAAAGCTCTATGAGGATAGCTATTACGTTGTTCAATAGATGAAGAAAAAACTGAGAAATGCTTCTATCAAATGCTAAACTCAAGTCTATTTTAGAACCGCCTAGGCTTATGGTATGTATGTTCATTAACTGCTGACCGGGGGTTGCCTGAGCTGCTGAGGATATAAAATATGTGAAGTAACTGCAATTTACACACATATATGATAGATATAAAATTAACGGAAAATTCTCTAACAATAGTATGATTAATAAGTTTGGAATTAATAAAATTGCCACATCTATTAAATATGCACAAAAGCGCCTTTTGATACTTGCAATTTCTATAACAGCAGTCATTACCTATCTTTTAAACATTCTATTATAAAATCTGTAAGTTTATCAAAATGTTGAAAGCATAACAAATCTTCGTACCCACTTATTGATTGGCCATATATAATAGGTAAACAATTGGCATTTTGTGCACACAAAATATCTGTAATACTGTCACCAACAAAAAACACATTTTCTCTATTTATAGGCAATGTACTCTCCTCTAGTGCAAATAGCAGTGGAGTTGCAGATGGTTTATCTTCTGCAGTATCGCATGAACCAACTACTCTCTCAAAGTAAGAGTCTAGCTTAAAATAGGCAACTTCTTCACGTAAATTAATGTTTTTCTTATTACTCACTATTGCTAGATAGATATTATGGCTTTTCAACGTCTGCAACATTTTCTCTACTCCTTGATTTAGGGTAATATTTTGCAATAACGCATTGTCTAAGTATTGTTGGTATATCTGATTTGCTTTTTTCCACTGATCGCCAAATAAATTGACCATGTAGCTCTTTCTTGACTCATGGGAATTTCTATCAGCGGCTTTATTACTGTATCCCATTGAGTCTAAGGTATACTTAATGGCATTAGAAATATTGTCTTGGGTGTTAACTAAGGTATTATCCCAATCGAATACTACTGCTAATGGGCTGTTTTTCATTTCTACATTGTTACGTATTTCAGGTTAACAAGTAAATAACATTTTGATAAAAAAATATAAATAGGACGCTCTTGATGCTCACAAGAAACATTATTTATTGCAGATTGTGTTATAACCATTTCTACATAATAAACTAATACACTGGTTTTATATGCTTTATTAGGAGTAGGTATGGCTAAAAAGTTAAGAGAATACATCTCAAAAAAATTTAAAGATGTTTTTGTACGTTTTCAGGCACATTTTCAGAAAGTACTTCATTAGAAGATAAAGGTTAATTATATCACAGAAGGAACAGAAGCTCTAAAGGCTGTGAAAAGTGCAGGCTCGAAAATAAGATGGAAAATATTGCAAAATTAAACAAAGAGCTTGAAAAACAACAAAGACAGAACGACAAAGAAATAGATAAACTTAGATGATCAACACAAGAGCTAAGAAAAGAGTTTGGTGCGAGTAAAATAAACAAATTAGGTGGTAATGATAAATTACCGCAAGAAGCTAGGCAAGATGCGCAAATCGCTGAAGCTTCCACTCAAACAGATATGCAACCACCAAGGGTTGAGGAGTTGTGTGATAATCCAGAGTTTCAAGAAGCAAACGGCAATCTTAAAGAAACTGCTGCAGAAGGTGAAAAGTTTGGACGAAGTGGACAAAGAGAAACTTTTATGCAAACAGACACACAACCACCTGTAAGTTTGGAGGCTCAAATTCCATCAGAGCTTAAGTCACAGGCTGTTAGCCCTACAGTCAGTAAGGGCTCCTCAGAATTAGCTGAAACTCTTGGAAACACTCCAGCGAAAGATAAGAATTTTAAATGGAGTGGACAAAGGGATCTTAAAAGAAAGAAATTGAATAATAAAAAGCTTGGACAAGACAAAAAGGATAATGCACCTCAAGAAAATCAAAAAGAAGTAGGTCTTTTTAGTCTTCTAAAATGCTTTGCTAAGGAGATATTAGAAAAACTTTTAAGTGAAGATAAAAGGGCATGTAAAATACCTACAATATGGAAGGAGCGGCTCAAAAAAATACATTAAATAATGAAATACAATAAATAAAGTATCGATAAGAGCTTTTACATAAATATAAACGGGAAAGAATTCAATTTAGAACCAGGAAAGGCTTTTAATTATCAGGACAAAGCTCTTAACATTAGTATTACATATGACAGTCCTGGGACAAAGCAAAATCTGCAACAAAATACAACTTCTTCCAATGTTGCTCATGCAATTAACTTCAATATTAATGGTAAGGAATATAGTATCGAACCTAGTGAGTCTTTCAGCACAAAGTCCTGGTCTAGAAATTAGAGTGGTGAATGGTCATTAACAGAGCAAGCACTTTGATAAAGTTTTAAGTTAAGGCCAAAGCATAAACAAGGGCTTAGAACAAGTAACAAAGCTTGAAAATCCAGCAACAACGCCTGTTAACACCCCTAAAGTGAATGAAATAAGCACGAGTCGTGAAAGATGATCCTCTTGACTTTAGTGATTTGAAAAAGCATTTGACTATGCAATAATCCTATAAATTATATGCTGTAGTAATTATAGCTACAATTAGACTTATTGCTTAACTTAAACTAAAGGCAATTATTTTTGGCATTTTTTGTGTGCTCTAAAATTGCTTTAGCTATAAACATTAAAAACTTTACTAAATAGAGAAAAAGACAAAAGAAGCCCCGGTCGACGGCTAATTATTTATATGTACTTCAAATATCGGCGTTTTTACCCTCAACACTACGATTCAGCTACTTTTAAATGCAAATAACCAAAACTGCAAATGTTAAGAAATTTACTAAATAGAAAAAGGCAAAAAAAACAGAGCAGCTAGCATTCAAATTCTTCCTTGTCTATTTGATGTTCCATACTGTCTTAAACGACTTATAAGCGCGTTTCAGCTTGAAAGCCAGAAGTTTTATAAAGACACGAGACGCTAAATACCTAAATTTTTTGTTACCAACCTACACAGATTGCGAAGATAAATAGCTTCAATATTATGGTAAGTGGGCCGAAGGAATTTGTCAAGTAGTTTTTTTATATTGGTATGTGCTTGTGCTGCCAAAACTGATTTGATATGATTATGTAAGAAGTTTTATTTTGGTGTGCGTGACCTTGAAAGATCGCAGTGTAATACTTAAATTACATAGGCAGTAGGCTAATAATGGAGCTCAAAATGCATAACGTAAAAGAAACCGAAAATTTAAAATTTGATGCTGAAGTAGGGAAAGTGCTGAATATAGTAATTCATTCGCTTTATACCAATAAGGATATTTTTCTACGTGAGTTAATATCAAATGCATCAGATGCATGTGACAAATTGCGCTACGAATCTCAACTAAACCCTAACTTGCTAGATTCAAGTGATGAGTTAAAAATCACCATTAGCTTTAGTAAAGATAAGAATGAACTATATGTCACTGATAACGGCATCGGGATGGATAGGCAGGATTTAATAGATAACCTTGGTACAGTCGCTAGTTCTGGTACACAAAAATTTCTGGAGGCGATTAAAAGTAGCAAGGGTTCAAGCCAAACTGTAGAGTTAATCGGGAAATTTGGAGTTGGTTTTTATTCGAGCTTTATGGTTACTTCAGAAGTTATAGTTGAATCTCGGAAGGCGGGAGAAGAGAAATCTTGGGTCTGGAGATCCAGAGGAGATGGAGAGTATTCAATCAGCAAATTAGATGATCAAATCCCTCGTGGAACCAAAATTACCCTGGTTATGCGTCCTGAAGAAAATGAGTTTTTAGACAAATTTCGCATTGAAAATATCGTTACTACTTATTCAGATCACATAAATTTTCCCGTTGAGTTTATAGATGAAGAAGGAAAAAGTGAAAAGCTAAACAGCAAGGCTGCAATTTGGACTAAGCAGAAAAACAACGTCACTCAAGAGGAGCACAACAATTTTTTCCGCAGTGTTGCACATGTTGGTGGGGAGCCTTGGATGATATTGCACAACAAAAATGAAGGAGCAATAGAGTATACAAATTTGCTTTATGTCCCTTCTATCAAGCCCTTTGATTTATTTCACCCAGATAGACGTTGTTCCGTGAAATTATATGTAAATAAAGTGTTTGTCACTGAGGATAATGTACAAATTATACCACAGTACTTACGTTTTCTCAAAGGTGTTGTTGACTCACCGGATTTGCCTCTTAACATCAGCAGAGAAACACTGCAGAACAATCTTGTTATTGAGCAAATCAGAAAATCCCTCACTAAACGCGTGATATCAGAACTTGGTAAAAAGGCAAAAGAAAATTTAGAGGAATACACGAAATTCTGGACCAATTTTGGCGCAGTATTGAAAGAAGGTCTTTGCGAAGCTATGCCAACCGACGAAAGAGAAGCGCTACTTTCAATTTGCAGATTTCATAGTACAGGTGATGATAAGCTGGTTAGTATCGATGACTATATAAGCAGAATGAAGCCTGAGCAGGAGCACGTCTATTACCTCACAGGCAATAGCTTGGATTCGGTAAAACATAGTCCACAACTTGAAGGGTTTATCAGCAAAGGGTTGGAGGTTCTTCTGTTTGTTGATCCAGTGGATGATTTCTGGACTAGCGTAATTCATGAATATAAAGACCAGAAAATTAAGTCCGTAACTCGTGCTGATGTTGATTTGGAAAAATTCTCCTCTGAGAAAAAAGACGAAGAAAATAAATCAGATGAAGAAAAGAGCGAAGAAAATACAGATTCTATATTAGAGTATTTCACTAAGGTCCTTGGCAGTTCAGTGAAAAGCGTAAAAATTTCCAAAAAATTGACCGATAGTCCTGTATGTTTGGCAGTTGACGAGAGTGCAATGGATCTTAGAATGGAGCGTTTTTTACGTGAGCAAAAACAGCTGAATTACCGCACACCAAAGGTACTCGAAATCAACACTAAACATCCTGTAATAAAAAGCATAATGAAATCTTATGCTGAAGATGGTGAAAACTCAACATTGGAGGATATGATCCACTTATTGTTCTATCAAGCTTGTATCATAGAGGGCGAGGAGATGGATGATGCGAGCCTGTTTGCCAAGAGGTTAAATAACTTGCTTGGCAAGGTTGTAATTTAGTGCTACACCTGGTAGCTATTGACTAGGAGATAAGATATGGCTACCGATTTTGACATCAAGTGCTATAGAGGTTGATGGTAATGATTCACTAATCGTTGGTGAGTTATGTAAAAATTTTGAAAATTCACCACGTTCAATTACTGTAGAATTAAAAGATGAGGATTTATATGCTTTATTTCTGAAAATTTAGCTTCTGCTAAAATGATAAATATCTTAAATCAAGCTATAAAAGAAAATAATTATGAAGAACTAAATAAGGTTGTACAAAATATTGAGATTATGAAGACTAATCTATTGCATCAGATAGCGAAAGCTTCAAAAATTTCTGCTCAAATCAACTGAATTTGGATTCACAAAACAAAAGTGACCACCAACATATATACTCAAATGTACTATCGCAGTAGAAACTTGATCAAGAGGAGTTCAAGTACAATTATTCAGTAAAAGAACTGGTATTATTTATTATTGACAATTGCAGCTAATAACAAACTCGCAGAAAAATACCAGAGTGTACTTTTTGTTTGAAGGGAATCTGAGTCTTTTACTTATTGCTAGTCAAAAATATATTAAAGCTTTTATAGAAAAATTCCATGGTACCGGTGGAATTTATAATAAATTAAAAAATCAAGCTATACAACTTGTTGAACCTAATAAGATTGGCTTCTTTTCAGCGATAGCATTAAGAAAAGAACAGAATTTATTAGACACAGTTTTTGTTGAGCATGTCCTGAAAGATCTTGAGCAGGTGTTAAAAACAAGCGGCTCTGATCCTTTGTATAGTGTGCTTGAAACAGCGTCGTTAGTGCAGAATGAAGAGTTTATCACGATAGTATTAGGGCATTTGAAAGGTACATAATGAGCCAACTAGGGATGCGAAAGATCTGTTAAACAAAGAGTTTTGTTACTCTATTAGAAACTGCGATCAGTCAGGAGCATGTTTCAATTGTTGAACATTTGTGCAAGAAATGCACTGAAAGTAAAGAGCCAGTAATTCAGGAAATCTATAAAGAAGCGTTTGCTGATAACAAGGTTATCGAACAAATCAGTAAGCAAATCCTGAAAAATACGGAAGCGCGTGGTAGGAGAGAAATTTATGATTTAGTTCTGAAAGCTGCACTGGATGCTGTCAATGTTGCATTTATTGAACACTTATGTGAAAAATGTGCTAAATTCAGCAATGATGTTATCGATTATCTCGACCAAAAATTGAAAGGTAACGAATTTGATAACACATACAAATCAACTCTCATTACATTGCCTAACACCGGAAATAAAGACATTATAGTCACTGTGCTCTCACATTCAAATCTATCAAAACGTATTACAATGAGCAGGTAATCAGGCAAGCCGTACAGAATATACTGAGAAGTGCAATATACTATTCAACAGGCCAAGAAGATTATTCCTTAGTCAAGGAAATATGTTACTTATGCACAAAAGCTAATGCAATTTACGTAGTTTTTCAAGAGAAGTGTAAGACTTCTAAGTCTAGCATAGATAAAGAGCATAGAAGACCTGGAAAAGGAAGACAAATCATTACAGTCTAAGCTCTACGTGAGCGCATAACTACAGTTATTTGCCAGGTATTGTAAATGGATTAATTTAGGCTACTTGCATAGCATATGATGAATACACCAAAGATCAAGAATACAATAAACATCAAGGGAATACTTATCTTGCATTCAGTTTAATACGCATTAGAGATATTCTGCAATTTTCTATTGATGTACAGGAATATCACTATCATGAACGTCAAGATTTGTGGGACGGAGTGTACCAAAACTCCTGGAATTTTTATAATGCGAAAAAGAAGTGGTAAAGTTGAAGATAAATTAGCAACTCCAGTTATAAAAAGTAACATTCTATCAGAAAACCCAGAACCTAAAAGCACTGGTAGTCAACAGCCACAAAAAAATGCTATGGACAAAGGAAAAAATATTATGAACAATGGACATGTTTCAACGAAGCATTCTATAAACAATAATTATAAGGGAGATGAAATGGACAGGGAAAAAAAGCAACAAAATCCGGCAAGCAAAAATCGTGGTAGCATATCACCTCATACTCAAGAGCAACAGAAAGTTCCTGAGACTCAAGTTCCAAAACAAATGGATGTTACTCAAAGCAAAGGAGCTTCTTCAAGTATGCAGGAACTTCAAAATAAAAGTACTATCGTTTCGTTAATTGATACTGATAAGGAAAAACAAACTCCTGCTCAACCTACTGGAGAGATAACATTGCAAACGGGAGATGAATCAAGGCTTGAAAGTAAAGGTGGTCAGCTAGATTCACCATCACATTTATCAGAAAGTTCTTTAGGTAGCAATTATTCTAAATTTGAAAGCAATGGTGATCAAAGTGGTGGTAAGTGTGCCAAAACTCCTCCAGATTCTAATGGTAACTCTTCATCATTTGAGAAGATAGATAAAGAGCCTTTGATAACTATAACCAACAGTAATGGTGGTAATAGTCAGCCTGCAAATGAAGGAAGATCAGCAGTATTTCAAATTCCAGGTGATTCACCACTATCGAATGATGATGAGAAGGAACCTTTACTGGGTAAAGCAAATGAAGATGATTCTGCGTTTAAAAATAATAGTCCAGAAGACATACAACCAGAAACTTCAGTACCCAAAGGCGGAGCTGGTAGCGTGTTTACTGAGGGTGACCAATCAGCACCGACACCAACATCAGAACCAATACCTTCATTAACTAGCAAAAAACCTGAGCAAGTGAATAACACCATTTCACAAAACACAAAAAGTAGCAATCTGCATGTCATAGCTGCTTCTATATTAGCAATAGCTGGAGTTGCTCTAGGAGTGACTACTGCGGTTCACTTGGAGATGTTAGCAGCAGGAATAGTAGTTGGAGCCTATTGTCTAGTTGCTGCAGCAGTTATGTATCACTATAAATGGCCTAGTAGCTTTATTGAAAACAATCAGATTGAAAAGGTTGCACCCAATGAGAAGAAAGAACCTGTAGCTACATCTGTATAATAAATATAGTAGTCTACCATTGAATAATTTATTATAATTTTACTAGTTATTAATAGATAAAAACTTGGTAGACTACGAAGAAATATTCTTAAATAAAATCAAAGATATAAAGGAGGAAGGGCGCTATCGTGAGTTCACGCATTTTGAGTCGTTGCCTGGCAGGCTTCCCTATATTATGGATTATGAAAGAAATAGGGAAGTAATCGTCTGGTGCAGTAATAACTATTTAGGAATGTCACAAAATGAGAGTGTTATTGCCGCTATTCATAACTCATCTGTTGGCGCAGGAGGAACTAGAAATATCTCAGGCACAACAAAAGAAGTTGTTGAACTTGAGCAATCCCTGGCTTGTTTGCATAACAAGAAGGCTGCTTTAACTTTTGCTTGTGGCTACCTTGCCAACCAGGCTACACTTAGCACTTTATTGTCCGTTATTCCTAACGTAGTGATTTTTTCAGACGAGAAGAACCATTCTTCAATGATAGAAGGCATAAAGTCAGGAAAAAGACCTAAATATATATTTAGGCATAATGACATTGATCACTTAGAGCAGCTATTAAAGTCTGTGGGTAGAAAAACACCAAAGATAATAGCACTTGAATCCATATATTCAATGGATGGAGATATAGCGCCGCTGAGAGAAATATGTGACTTGGCAGATCAATATAATGCAATTACCTATTTGGACGAAGTGCATGCAGTCGGCATGTATGGCCCGCGTGGTGGTGGAATTGCAGAAAGAGAAGGTCTGACGGATAGAGTGACTGTTATTCAAGGTACATTATCGAAAGCTTTTGGAGTGATGGGTGGGTATATAGCGTCTTCAAAGAGCTTGGTGGATGTAATAAGAAGTTCCGCTCCAGGATTTATTTTCACCACTGCTATGTCGCCTGTTTTAGCAGCAGCAGCAAAGGCAAGCGTTGAATATCTAAAATCAAGTAACATTGAAAGGGAAAAACAAAAACAAGTTGTTGAAAAGGTAAAAAACTCACTGATAAACGCGGGAATTAATCTTATCCTAACAGAAACTCATATAATTCCAATAATAATTAGTGATCCAGAGTTATCCAAAATAGCATCAAAGTTATTATTTGACGAGCATGGAATATATGTTCAACATATAAATTATCCAACAGTTCCAAGAGGGACTGAGCGCTTTCGTATTACTCCTACACCTTACCATACTGACGAAATGATAAGACATTTAACAGAATCCCTTGTAAAAGTTTTTGAGAAACTGTCTATCTCTGTGGCTCGTTTATGTTAGTTTTATATCTCCAGCAATGATTAATCCATTATCTTCTATTACCCTTACACTACTCTCTTGCAGAAAAAGTTTGCCAAGCAAGGCTTTATATTTGTTAACTCCAGAGTAAACTATTCCACTGTATCTTCCTGCGGCAAGGTATGCAAAACCTAAAACTGTTGAACCGATAGAACGTACATTACTGTTGTTAGGCAGTAACTTACTTAACAAATTACCACTTACATCTATTAAGCCTCCTTCACGACTTTTCATTCGTATTTTTATATGACGAGATCTAAAGTCTTTAAGAAAAGCTCCCTTTTTCTCTTCTGTCCAAAAAGTTTCTCTGAGAGCTGGAGCATCAATTACAGCTGCTATAACTTTGTTTTTATGAATTAGACAGACCGACACTGCAAAAAAAACCATACAACTGGAAAAATTCTCCCTGCTTTCTATAGGCATAATAAACCAGGTATAAGTGTCATCTTTTACTTCTTGATCAGTATTGTCTTCAAAGATAAAACCGTAGTCTTGCTTGTAATCATGCAAGCAATCGTATATGGTTTGCTTGCATCTTGAGTAAGTTTTATTGATAAAATCTGCTGACTTAATATTGGAAATTTGCAATTCATTGAAATCACGCACAAGCTGTTTGGAAGCACTGCGTACAGAATCAAGCATCACATTAATCCGTGGTGATGAAATGGACATTCTGCTTTTACTCTTTTACCCTTTCGTAATAGCTGTCATCTGGGGTATATACTACAATTTTGTCCTCTTCTTTTATAAATTGAGGCACGTTAATACGCATTCCGTTTTCTAAAATTGCAGGTTTATAAGAGGAAGTAACAGTCTGCCCTTTAATAACAGACTCTGTTTCTTTTACAGTCAATGTAACATAATCAGGCACATGCGCAGAAATTATTTTATCCTGGTAAGTTACTACTTTAACTTTCATATTATCCTGTAAATAAATCCTTTTTTCTCCCAATAAGTCCAAATTTATAGTGATCTGTTCGTAATTACTCGGATGCATAAGGGTTACAATATTTCCTTCAGTAAAAAGATAAACATATTCCTCTTCATCTAAAATTGCTCTTCTGATTGTTGCATCAGAGCGAAACCTTTCATAGTGTTTTGCTCCGGTTTTAATGTTCTTCATCTCTGCTTGTATGTATGCACCACCCTTGCCAGGTTGAGTATGCATAATACTTACAACCAAAAACAAACCGCTATTATGTTCCAACACTTGACCTGGCCTAATATCATTAGCTTTTTCTGCCATAATTACACTTTCAGCTCGATCTTATAATTATAAGTAGCTTTTTGTAAATATCAAAACCTTTGTTAATCAATGAATTCTGGCACATTGAGTGCTATATACCTTTCCTTCACGTTTATATTCGGAAATATTTCTTTAGTAAAAGACAGCATAATATTCTTTTTTGTGCCGATGACTGAAATTTCCAATACATCTCCTGAACCGAAATTATGTATAGATTCTATGTAGCCATATAATTCATTACTCTCTAGCCTTACTTCCATATTTATAAGGTCACTTTGATAAAACTCATTCTTATCATTTAGTTTTGGCAGCTTTTTTCTTTCTGTGTATAACTTTTTGTTTCTTAAAAGCTCTGCTTCGTTGCGAGAATTTACTCCGCTTATTGTGGCCATTACTAAACTATCACCTATGACAGACACTGAGTCTATCTTATAACTCTCATCACCACTTACCAGCTCACCATACAGAGAAATATTTTCGGGCTTTTCAGTGAAAGTTTTTACTTTAACAGCTCCTTTAATTCCGTGAGGAGAAGTAATGACTCCAAGGCATACTAAGTTATCGTTCATGTCAATATGATAATCAAAACTAGTTTTTTTGTCTACAGCGCTGGAAGCAATAGGCAACAGTAAAAAAAAAGCTATAATGTCATTTCAATAGAAACAAAAAAACTATTTGACAACCTTCACCAACCCCATTATCAAGATTGGAGATATTCAGTTATCTTCATCTGTGCAGATTAAACGACAAGAGTATTACAGTTGTCTCTTATGTTTTATTTTTTGCACTATCTACACCTTATGTCTTTATTAATTTTACCTAGACTTCTAAAGATTTTCCCTATGCAAGCTGAAACGCGCTTATAAGTCATTTAAGACAGTATAGTACGCCAATTTTTAGGATTGAGAGTGGATAACCTCTACCATGGGTTTTCTTTTGCCTTTTTTTCTGCTTAGTAAGTCTCTTAGCCCTTAAACTAAGGGCCTGTTGCAGTTTAAAAGTCGCTAAATTGCAGCGTTTAAGACTTAAAAAAACGCCAATACTGAAAACTGAAAATAGATACTAACCAGGAGTTTCTTTTGCTTTCTTTTATTTAGTAAAAATTTTTAATGTTTATAGCCAAGCAACTTAAGAGCATAAAAAAATACTAAAAATTTTCAGTTTCGGTTATATAAGAAGTCCAATGTGAAGCTCGAGGCAGACTTGCTATAGCCCAAACTCTTCATTAATTTTATCAACTATTTCTTGTGGTGGATCTTCTCCCCATCCTGAGTACAGAATTTCCCCATAATCTGCAACATCCATAGAGTCAGTCCTACTTTTTGCAAGAAACATCTCTCTCTTATCCTTATCGACCAATACATAATGCCATGCTGATCTCCCTCGATCTTTACCACGAACTAAATATATGAGATCTGATCTACTTCTTCTTGTTGCATCAGCAAAGGATCTCTCATTGACAGTTCTGCTTTTACTTTTTATGCTGCCATTTTCAGAAAAAGCTTTTTTAAATTCAGTTTTTTTGCTTGCTAACTGAGAAATTTTTCCTCTTTCCCCTAGTGCACGTTCTTTGGTGCTTTGGGATGAATACTTACTGGAAAAACCTCCCCCCGTATCGCCAGGGGTCCTGTTTGTGAAACGCTTAGTAAATGAGTTATTATTGTTGTTCTCTGTCATAAAAATCTCCAAACTTTAGATTGTAAAATCCAAATTTTTACTACACCCTATCATACGTTAATTAAATTAATATAAATGAGAGATAATCTAGTAATTATTACAGGAATTACAGCTTCAGGTAAATCAGAATTGTGCGATAGCTTGATAGAAAAATATAGAAATATTGACATAATAAACTGCGATTCGAAGCAGGTATATAGAGAAATTCCCATAATTACTGCTCAGCCACCAAGGCAAGAAAAATTTTATAAACTATATGGTTATGTTTCAGTAAGAGAAAATTATTCCGTAGGTTTATGGTTAGAGGATTTGAAAAGAGAAGTCAATAATGCACTGGAGAATTTACGAATACCTATCATCACTGGAGGAAGTGGGCTTTACATCAGCAGCTTAATCAAGGGCTTATCGTCAATTCCACAAATAACTCAGGAAGTAAGGCAAAACATAAGTGAACTTAGAAAAAATTTAAGTAAAGAGGAGTTCTACAAGTTAGCGCTAAGCAAAGACTCAAAAATTCAAGGTAAAATATTCATGAACGACTCACACCGCCTTTCAAGGGCACTTGAAGTTATCACTGAAACTGGCAAGTCAATTTTCGTATGGCAAGAGAATAGACAGCCTCCTTTATTCAATAATTTTAAGGTATATATAATTTTGCCTGAGCGTGAAAACGTATACCGAAAAATAAATTTTCGTTTTATTAAAATGGTTGAAAATGGAGCAATTGATGAAGTAGAAAAGCTACTTAGAATGAACTTAGCTACACACTTGCCGGCTATGAAAGCACACGGAGTGCCAGAAATTATAAAGTACTTAAAAGGTAAGCTCAATTTAGATGAGGCAATACAAATTGCTCAAACAAATACAAGATATTACGCGAAACGCCAGTACACCTGGTTTAAAAATCAATTTCCAAATGCTGAAATGATTGATTGCGCAAATCAGCTGATAGAGCTCAAGATATTTTAACTATCAACACTACGTTTGTTACTAAGATAGCCCAAATCTGGGTCTTTTACACAGCTGTTCGCTTTCAATGGATCGCCTAAACCGTGCTCTACTTTTATTTTAAAAATCCAAGCTTTTCGCACAACTTCTGAAAGCATTCTTTATAATATCAAACAAGCTTTTACCACACATATTACAATCCTTCAGTCTCTCAGGAATAGTAAGTGACAACTTACTATCTTTATATGTTACACTTTTATCACCTTGAGGGTTAAGTGTGAATCTTACTGAAAACAATATATCACATATTGCCCTGTTTTTCCTCCGACATTTTCACAGGTATTGCTGAAGTGCTACATTCAACACTCACAGAATCTGAATCCTTTTTACAGTTAACCAGTACTCTCCTACTAACATTGCTACTATTGACATCCATATGTAATGCATGTTTATTAGAGAATTTACTCATAAATGGTGTGTATATAAATTCACATCCTGATTGGTTACAATTAGTAATTAACCAATCTAGAATAAGATCACCTGGAACCCGTACCTTATTAAGTTCAAATATCTTCTTAAAAACTGCTCTTGCAAAAGGACGGTAATCCTTACTTTCGTCTTCACTCTTTGGCAACAGACTGTTATATTCTTTGCATAATTTGGTAATCAAATCTCTACTTACAACTTTGCCGTCAATAACAAAATTCATTCTATTAATGTCTTTAATACGCCTGATAACCAGAGGTTGCTTCGACATCATCTTTACGAGCTCTTAATATACTGAAATTGCACTCTTAATGCCTGAGTTTTTAGTATAACTACTAGATTTTTCTTTTCTTCTGATGTAGAGCTACTTATTATTAATGTTTTGATATAAATTACTAATAGTATAATAATGCATAGAAATACTTAATAAGTCAATGGAAATATTTAATTATTAAGTTATGTAACAGCAGATCTCTCGCATAACCTGCTTTCTGATTTTGCTTCAAGACTTGCTTGCTCTCCTCAAACTTCAAGTATTCCGCGGTGCTCATCTGTGTTTCTCCTCACCATAAATTGGTTATACAAGAGATCTAGTAGATGTAGCTAGAGTAACTCCGACGATCCAAAAAAACTTTATTCCGCTACGTGTTAGCAGCCGATGCGGTATGACGTGGGAAAAAACCTAGCCAGCGCAACACAAGATTCGCTACTTTTATGTTCACTAACTCAGCGCGCTCGCTCACAAGCAAAATTTCTTGGATGCCAGCCAGCTACTTGGATGACATTAGGCTGTCAGACTGAACCTTCATTTAATATGTTAAAATGTACATATTATCAATAACTTTATGCTACAATGAATATTGTAGCATGGTAATATAAAGCAAGGAAGTAACTAGTTTGTACTAACCATAAAAAACTAATACTGAACTTTATTTCAAAAAGTAAATAATTTACTAACACTCGTGCACAAATTTCAAATAAATTATGCACGAATGTAGTACTATAAGTTGAGCGTGTTATATTGAGGCTTACCTCACTATTAAAGCTATCGGTCAGGTTAGATTAAAAACCTAACCTGACCGGTTTCCTATAACCCCCTAACCCTGATATAATTATATGATAATTAGTTTAATCAGTGGTTAATACATGCAAATTGATTTTATTTATTCATCGAGATAGTATAAACTATATTGACTTAAATTGTCGTGCAATTTTATAAATTTTCACTGTTATTTCTGCTATCTATATTAGTAGTTGTAGTACTAAAACTGCCTGAGAATTTAGATACCACATTAAATTGGTACTATCCTGTTCTAAATTTTGATTTATCTTTTCGCATCATATTGATATCTTTTTTATCAGCTGCATTCCTAATTGTTCTACCAGCAAAAAATTTAAGCTTTTCGGAAATGCTATCCTTTTTTGCTTATACTATCAGTTCATTGTGTGCAATATTATCTAAGCAGATATTATTGACTGTGATATTCTGTGAATTAATGGCTATCAGTGCATCTTTTATCATTGCAGCCGGCAATAAAGATAATGGACCTGCAGTAAGGTATGCTTGTGTACACTTTTTTGTTGGGGTTGTACTAACAGTAGGGGTAGCAATTCAAAGCTCTAATCTAATAATCATGGGTCTATTAATAAATTGCGCCTGTTTCCCTTTTTCATTCTGGGTTGTTGACACATATCCTGCTGCATCATTACACGGTGCGTCATACCTTTCCCTGTTTACTACCAAGATTTCTTTTCTAGTAGCACTCCTACATACTTACAACCTTTGGCAAGATTATGCCGAAATATTAGCATTCCTGGGCACTATCACTGCAATTTATGGTATTGCATTTGCTTCCCTTGAACAAAACATCCGTAGGTTTTTAGCCTACAGTGTTGTAGGGCAAATGGGCATATTAATTATGACAGGGAGTCTGCTTAGCCGTTTGGAAAATGCTGTACCACTACTTACTCTTAACATAATTTTTTCCATTGTCTACCAACTATTGCTCACTGCTGTTACCAACTCAATTATATCGAGGACAAAAGTGGTAAGTTTTAACAGAGCAAGCAAATTCATGTCGGTAGAAGGAATGTATGCTTTGATCGCAATACTTACAATGGCTGCATTCCCTGGAACTGCTGGATTTATTAGCAAATCATACATTGCAGCCGAAATTAAAATGAATGGTACTAATCTAGAATTGTACGAAAACTTACACAAAATTTTGAACTTATTGCTTTATTTAAGTGTGGGACTTAAGTTTCTTTACTACATATTTATCGCCAAAAGCAAGTCAAGACCTTTAACAGAGGAAGGAGGTGGAATATCTATGATTATTTTAGCATTTATATGCGTAATTGTTGGCAATCCTTACTTACCTATTTATAACAAACCTGCGATTTTTAATCTTGCGTACAACACACAAAATATCTGGTCGCAATTTAGTTCATTACTATGTGCTACCTTGTTGTTTATCCCATTCCACAAGTTATTTCTGCCAAGAATAAATTTTAAAATGGATATCGATTGGATTTTCAGAGCTCTCATACCCTATGTTGTTTCACTGTTTAATAAGTTGGTTTTCAAAATGGGAAAGATGTCTGCTAGCGCGCTGCAAAACCTGACTAATTCTTTTGCCAGTCTATACTCTAATAATACTACTAAACTTAAAGAAGTGCTAAATTATAACTCAGTGAGTTTCGTTTCAGCTTCTTCTCTTTTTTTGATGGGCGTTCTACTGGTACTGCTATGTTTAAATCGTTAACCGAGGGCTTAAATTCTGTATTCAACAAGCTCAGGGGAAAGTCAATCATTTCCGAAGATGACTTCAGCCTTGCTATGCGTGAAATACGTATAACCCTAATTGAAGCTGATGTTTCACTTGAAGTTGCAAAAAAATTCATTAATGACATTAAGGATAAGGTAATAGGGGAAAAAGTCATAAAAAGTGTTTCTCCAGCACAAATGATAATCAAAATTGTGCAGGATAATTTGGTTGCAATTCTCGGACCAGAAAAAAGTGACTTAAATCTCGCAGTTAAACCTCCTGCTATAATTATGATGGTGGGCTTACAAGGCGCAGGCAAAACAACAACCTCAGGAAAGCTTGCCTTAAAGCTAAAAAAACAAAAGAAAAAAGTAATGCTTGCCTCTTTGGATATTTATAGACCTGCTGCCCAAAAACAGCTTGAGGTGCTCGGAAAACAAATAGAAGTACAAACCTTACCCATAGCGATAGATGAAAAGCCTATTGTAACTACAAAAAGGGCACTGGCAGTAGCAAAGAACAATAACTATGATGTATTGATACTAGATACCGCTGGTAGGCTTCATATCGACGAAAATATGATGAATGAGTTGAAGGCTGTGAAAGAAATAGCTTCACCTGCAGAAGTTATTTTAGTAGCCGATGCGATGATTGGCCAGGATGCAGTAAATATTACTAAATCATTCAATGAGACAATAGGTATAACTGGCATTATTCTCACTCGTATTGATGGAGATGCACGTGGTGGTGCTGCCCTCTCTATGAAAATGACAACTAATTGCCCAATTAAATTTATCGCTTGTGGTGAAAAACTAAGTGACCTTGACGACTTTTACCCAGATAGAATCGCAAAAAGGATACTTGATATGGGTGATGTCGTCTCATTGGTTGAAAGAGCTGCCGAGATCGTTGGTCAGGAAGAAATCGATAAACTCCAAAAGAAAGTAAAAAAAGGTAAATTTGACCTAAATGATTTAGCAGGAATGCTGAAAACTCTGAATAAAATGGATGGCATCAGTAATATAATGAAGTTCATTCCAAGCTCATTTACAAAAAAGCTAAGTAGTGGAGTGCCAGATGATAGCAAAGTGAAAAAATATATAGCTATCATAAATTCGATGACTGAAAAAGAAAGGCAAAATCCAGATATTCTAAATGGCAAGAGGAGGCTTAGAATTGCAAAAGGTTCTGGAACGAGTGTGCCGGATATTAATCTCCTAGTTAAGCAATATAACCAAATGAGCGCGATGGTAAACAAATTCAGTAAAGTCGACCACAGCAAACTCAAAGAATCTGATTTGATGGATATGCTAAGCAGAAAGTAGAGAGTTTGGTGTATAGTCCCAGAAAGTATAATGGTATGATAAAGTGTGAGAAAAATGCCATCAAGGGAGGAATTATGGAACTGTACACCTTAGAAAATCCCACTATTTCACATATAACTATAATACAGTTTGAAGTAAAAAAATCTACTTAAATAGCCAATTGACTTTTTGTGCTGATATGTTAGAAATTTTATACTTTCTGTACTGATGTATCAGAAATTTTATACTTTGGCGGGCGTAGCTCAGTTGGTAGAGCATCAGTTTGTGGTACTGAATGTCGCCAGTTCGATCCTGGTCGCTCGCCCCACTAAAATTTTTTGCTTTACACAAATATAAGCGTTAGTAGGCTCCTTATACATACTCATACTAATTTCCACTACACAAAGGACGGAAGACAGCAGTGGAAAAAAGTCATAACGTCACCAATAGAGAAAAAAACTACTTGACAAGTTCCTCAAATATTATAACACTGAAGCTATCATTTAGCTTCAGCCCGTACAGATTAAACAACAAAAAAACTCAATTTACTTGGCGTACTGTTGTTTAATTCTTTGCACTATGTGCATCTCATGCCTTTATAAACTTTCAAAGTTTTTACCTAGTATAAGCTAAAATGCGTTTGTTAAAGCGTTTAAGACAATAAAAAAATGCCAATTTAAAAGATAGATAGTGAATAACTAGCTAACAGGGTTTCTTTTGCCTTTTTTTCTCGTTTGGTAAATTCCTTAAATATTTATTGATAAAGCAGCATCATGGATCCCAGTGTTACGTACACAGCTGTATGAACATTTCAATTAGTAGGTGACTTGCGTAACAGATAGTGTCATCCCAGTGCCTAGGCACTGGGATCCATCCTTTCCATGATCATCAAAACGTCGTATTTTAGCATAGAACAGCTACTTTTATACTCACCGATAAAATTCTTGGATGCCAGTGTCAAGCACTGGAATGACAAGAAAAGGTACCTGGGATAACATCCATAACCTTGTCATTCCAGCGCGTAACGCTAGATCCAAATTTTTGGCAAATTCATCAAAAATGTTGTATAATGTACTTGTTTACGATTAATTTTGCTCGATCTCAGTGTCACCTACTTGTACAACATTGCCTGCTATGTAAATTGCTTTTAAATTAAGATATTTACACAGTAACATGTTGAAATGACACAAGGTTTGCGTTTATAAATCAAGTTGATTATGCTAAAAGAATTTGAAATTGAACCTCTGCTAAAAGATAAACCTCCACATCAAATCAAAGCTGTGGTTGCAATGTCTGGTGGAGTTGATAGCTCTGTTGCAGCAGTACTGCTACATCACCTTGGGTACCAAGTAATTGGTGTGACTCTTCGGCTATATGGTAGTGATGGTAATACTAATACGAGAAAAGGTGCATGTTGTACCGGACAGGATATTTATGATGCAAAGCGCGTAGCTGAGGTTACTGGCTTTCCTCATTATATCTTAAACTATGAAGAAATATTCAAAAAGGAAGTGATAGAGGATTTTGCAAATACCTATATGCGTGGGGAAACTCCTATACCATGCGTAAAATGTAATCAAACAGTAAAGTTTCGTGATCTATTGCAAGTTGCAAAAAATCTCAGTGCAGATGTCCTGGTTACAGGACATTACGTGAGAAGATTGGAACAGAATGGCGAGGTAAAATTGTGCATGGGCATCGATAAAAATAAAGATCAAAGTTATTTTCTGTTTGCCACAACAAAGAAGCAGTTGAAGCTTTTGAGATTTCCACTTGGTAAATTTTATAAAAGTGATATAAGAAAACTAGCAAAGCATTTTGGTTTACTAATCTCCGAGAAGCCAGACAGTCAAGATATATGCTTCGTTTCTGAAAGCTATAGCGAAACAATAGCTAAGTTAGCTCCACAATCTGTGCAGAAAGGCAAAATTGTGGATGTACATGGAAAGGTGATGGGCGAGCACAACGGCATAGTAAATTTCACAGTGGGGCAAAGAAAAGGTCTGGGCATTGCACATAGCGAACCCCTCTATGTGATAAAAATCAGTAAAGAAAATAATGAGGTCATAGTAGGCCCAATTGGCGCACTAATGCAGAGAAAAGTGTTGGTCAAGGAGTTGAATTGGCTAGAGCAACCAAAGGAAGGCATGGAAGTCACTGTAAAGCTCCGGTCATCACACTTGGGAAGTTTAGCGACAATATACCCAGCTGCAGAACAAAATAAAGCTTGTATTATTTTAAACAATGATTACTTTGGCATCAGCCCCGGCCAAGCTTGCGTAGCATATAAAAATGACCAAGTTGTCGGCGGTGGGTGGATATGTTCTTAACTCAAAGGTCCCATTAGCGTTAGAGCGCTTGCTGTACAACTTTCTAAGAAAAAACACTAACGTCATCACATAGACCTTATATCTGCTTTTCGTGATCGGTCCAAGAAAATTTGTTTCATATAGGTAATGGGATTACTTAATGCTTTTGCAGAACTTGTAGATACATCGCCATTTTTCTCAAGACTCTTGGCTATGACATCCGCAACGCTTTTTCCTTCGAGGAGATAGTTTTTGCCTAAGTTTTTTTTCTCCTCATCCTTTAACTGGAAGAATCTTATTTTATTCTCCTCGTCAATTTCTACTTTTATTCCCTTATTTTCT
Source organism: Wolbachia endosymbiont of Mansonella ozzardi (assembly GCF_020278625.1). Classification (GTDB taxonomy): domain Bacteria; phylum Pseudomonadota; class Alphaproteobacteria; order Rickettsiales; family Anaplasmataceae; genus Wolbachia. The sequence goes on along the minus strand of NZ_JADAKK010000002.1, from coordinate 9,291 downwards.
GTTTTTCCATCCTTTGTTTCTGTACTGCTGGGGTATAAATGGATACTGATCTTCCCTGCCTTGGTAGTAAAAGACATTTCAATGCTACCTTGTAAGACATCTGTATAGTTTCTTTTTTCATCTTTGTCTTCTTCAAATCTTACTATACTTTCTCCAATACGAAATACATAGTATTTAAAATTTAACTCTTCTATTTTGAGATCATTTGTAACTTTTTTTAGGTCATTTATAGCTTTTTTTAGACCGTTTACAACTTTTGCAACCTCAACAGTGCTACCTTGCGGATACTTTGTATAAAAGTAAAAGTTGTCTACATCTACTACTAAATTGTCTTTTTGAACTTGTATACCCTTGTTTACTATGCCACCATATGCTGCTCTTAAGAGGGCAGCATAGATTTGTTCACGCTTTTCAGTAAACTCAAAGATCATATCTCCCCCTATCATCCTACATAGTCTTTCATCCTCATCATAAGAGTGTGGTTTCAATTTTATTCTTCCACCATTTACAATTAACTTACGGACAATATCAACTACAGCTTTTACGCTATCTGGATCATCCAATGCGCTTTCACATGGACCGTCAAGCCCGAAATGCATAATTGTTGAAAATGTTACAACAGGAACACGACCCAAAGTATCTAGTACCGTTTCAATTACTAAACCCGACACAGTATTTTCACAATCATCACAGAGTGAGTTCAACCTTATCTTTTGTGGCAAATTATCTACTAAATCTTTTATACGCTTTAAAGCATTTCTTGTACAATTTATACTCTGATTATACAAACTCTTTCGGTCTTCTTGGTCGTTTTTTTCCCTAATATCTTTTATCTTCTCATAAAAATCCTTAATTAATTCCTTTTCATCTTCAGTTAATGATATTTCTGCTAACGGTGAGCTTTTTCTTAAGAATTCCAGAAGAGAAAAATAATCTAAACTGCCACTTGAGTCTCCTTCTGAGTCGGAATCACTTGAGTCAGTACTTTCGTTTGAATGGTCGCTCATTGAATCGTTATTTTGTAGCGGGCCCCAACTACCATAATCAGAATTAATATCTGGTGGCGGGTTACATTCTTCAGAATTAGTACCTATCACTTTACCACTTTCGTTTGGCCAATCAGTTGTTTGATTAACATTCCATGGGCCCCATCCGTCACTTACATTTTCTCCAACATCTTCCTCAGTTTCTGTACTGCACTTACTTGTACTATCTGGTATTTCTTGATTACAACTTCTGCCTGTGTAATTATCAGATTCTGATCGTACTGAACAAGTACTACTAAAAGTTTGCTGGTAATCACTTACTGTTGGCCAATCTCCACCCACACTGGGTCTTTTTTGTGGGTTACTACCTCCATCTGTAATGTCACTTTCAAGTTTTCTTTTTAACCTAGGGTTCCATTGACTACCATTCCCTTCTGCCTGATAATTATTAGAAGTTTTTCTATCTAACAGATCACCAGGCACTTTAGGACGCAATCCTTCGAAAGGATCCCAAAGATCAAAAACATTTTTTATATATGGTTGCTCATCTTTTACCTTAACACTCATATTGTATGACCATCACTCACTAATTCCTAGGTAGTTACCATAATTTACAAACAAGTCAATAAAAATTTAGCAGTTCTCTACCACTGATGCTTACTTTTCCGTGTAGTTTTACGCCTTCTTGTCAGCTTAGGTCTAATCCTAATCAGGGTATGGCAGAAAAACTTGTTAAAGCAGGTAGTTAAATTTTATAAGGTGAAAATTTTTTATGACAGCCAAATCACTAAAGAACCCTAAAGAAAACCGTAATACTTAGGTTTGCTTAAGTCGTAAAATTTCAGCTTGAGTAAGACCAGTAGATCCAGCTATTAAGCCAACAGACACACCAGCTTTAAGTAAGTTTTTTGCCAGTTTAATTTTTCCCTTCTCTATGCCTTCTTCAAGTTTCTGTTCGAGGATAGCTTCCTCCTTGTACAGGTCCATTATTCTTTCTTAATACGCTGTCAGATCTTTTTCATTCCAATGAAACTTGTCTAATTCATCATACGCTTGCTTTATTATGGGCGATTCTTCTGCTATCTTTTTTTAATCTTCATCTGTTATTTCTTCTGCATACTTAAAAAAAGAAACACCAGCGCTCCACTGTGCTTGTTAATTGCTCTACTTTATTTTTATCGTCAGTTCTATGAATACAAATTGAAAATCCTTTAAGTCGTGCTCATTAGTTTCATCATCTCTTATAGCACGGCTAGATATGTAATTAGGCTTACCAGAAATCAAATACAACTCGATATTGCAATAAAGAAAATCTCCTGTAAGTTAGAGTACCTACCAGACTGTCTTGAGTAGACTTTTGCAGCATAATATTGGACTCGTTTTTCAAAGCCCTTGTCGCGAGTGAGCTGCATTTTGACCAAATCTGTTACCAACAGAATCCTGGCAAAGAACGTTAACTACACTTTGTCTCTCAGAGGTAATTTCAGGGTTCATAATGGTACTAATGAACTCTATTTCTTGTATAACATTAACTTCAGTACATCCTAAAATATCGTTCAAAAAATTAATAAGGATGTTCTTATTTTTTTCAGTACCAAAGATTTTCTTGAAGGTTAAGTCCAATTTTGGATCGAGAAATTTAGAAAAAGTCATAGTGCTTAGATTAAAGATTAATAATTATACACTATTCTGCAGGAATATTTAATCCTTTTTGATATTCGTTCAGGGTATGGCAGAAAAACTTGTTAAAACAGATAGTGAAATTTTATAAGGTGAAAATTCCTACAATAGCCACTAATTTAATATCCAGTCAATATTCTTTCCACCAACTCTTTTACCGTCGGTACATAGCCATTCTCATAAAACGGATCCTGCTTGAATTTATACACATTGTGTCCGGAAAACATGAGTTCGTTCTCAATATTACCATCGTGTATAATGTTTTGTAGTGTCTTTTGTATACAGAAACTCCGTGGATCCGGCTTTCGTCCTGTTGAATGGTTACCATGATCTTTCCAATTGCTAAACAGACAATGGCTCAAACATCCCCTACAATTGATCTGATCTTGTCTTATCTCCGCAAATTTGTCTGGCGTCACAAAAATCACAGTTGTATCTGGAGTTTTCATTGCTTCTGTATATCCTGCCCTAGTCCACGTATTTGCCAGTTCTTTATCTTTTGCTGTGAGGTAAATCTTTCTACCTCTTGCACCAATTGCAAATTCACTATTGAACTCTTCGCTAGCACTCTCTGAAAACCTTACTTGACGTGAGTTCCGTTCCTGTAACTCACGTATGAAGTTATTTCTTACTGCAGATGAGTAAAACCCTGTTGGACTGAATTTATTCAAAAATACGTCACCTTCTTCTAAAGTGAGTAGCTTCTTTTTCCATTCAGTAGAAATTGGACTTTCCTTCGTCAAAAGTGGACGAGTGCCAAACTGAAAAGCTATTGGTCCAATTTGTGAATTGTCAAACCAACGTTCCCAATCTTTTAAATGCCATACTCCCCCCGCTATAATAATTGGCGTTTTCAAAAGACCGATCTCGTTCATGAAAGATCTAAGTTCTACAACCCTCTCAAATGGAGCTTGTGGAAGTTTTGGGTCCTCACTATTACTGAGTCCATTATGTCCTCCAGCAAGCCATGGATCTTCATACACTACTCCACCAAGCAAAGAAGAAGATACTTTTTGGTAAGCACGTTTCCATAATGCTTTAAAAGCGCGTACTGATGAGATAATAGGGTAATAATAAACCTGATATTTGGCTGCAATTTCTCCGAGCCTGTAAGGCATGCCAGCACCGCAGGTAATACCATGAACTAAGCCTTTTGCCTTCTCTAATATACCATGAAGTACACGTTCTGCTGCTCCCATCTCCCAAAGCACATTCATATGTACTCTTCCACGGCCCTGTGATATTTTATTCGCTATTCTTGCCTGACTAACTCCAGCCTCGATACTATATTTAATCAATTCCTCATGCTTTTCATTTCTTGTTTTGCCTTTGTAAATCAATGGTACTAATTCGCCGTTACCATCAATAAGCTTAGCATTTGCACCAGAGAATGTACCCACAGCATCTGCTGCAGCAAATGCTCCACTTGATCTTCCATCACTAATCGCAATACCTTTGCCGCCCTCAATGATTTGCCACACTTCCTTTCCTGAAATCATTATTTTTTTTATCTTATTTTTCAAAGCTTCCTCATAATCTTTCATTCTATTTTACTTAATTACTAAAAAAATAATAGCTGTTTATTTTCTCTTGACATTGTCAGAACTTCTACAGCCAAATTTGGGTTTTAAATAGACATGTAAACAAAGAGCGGCTACTATAGATGTAGTTATGTGTTTTTTGCTTGTGATTATAGGTTTAGCAAGTGGAATTGGGGCAGGAAAGAGTTTTGTAGCCAATTGTTTTAAAGGGTTTGGTGCTGCTGTGTTTGACGCTGATTCCATTGTACATCAGCTTTACAAAGTAGATAAGAGCATAATAAGCTACGCAAAAGAAAACTTTCCCGGAGTAGTAGTAAATAGTGAAATAGACAAGGAGGTATTGTCTAAATATTTCTTAGTCCATGATGAAAATTGGAAGCGATTTCAATCTTTAGTTCATTCCGCTGTGCGAAGTGAGCTAGAAATTTTTATTGCTCAGGAAGAAAAGACCGATAGAAAACTTCTAGTTCTGGATGTTCCACTCCTGCTGGAAACGAGATTTCGTTTATATTGCGACTTTATCGTTTTTGTCCATGCAGATAGTGCTGTGCAAGCTCAAAGACTTAATGAACGTAATATAGATAAAGGAAAGCTGGATCTAATTTTCAATATCCAGCTACCCATTGCAGAAAAAAGGCAGATGAGTAACTTTACCATCGACAATAGTGCAAGTAAAGAACACGTCCTTTCTCAAATAAAAGATATAGTAGACTCGTTAAATCTCAGCAGTTGATTTCAGCTTACAATTTGCCCTCACCAAATTACTTCGAATCTTGGTTGTATTATTTGCAGATTTCACTACTGAAATTTCAAACCTTGAACCTGCGTTTAAAAGTGATTCAATTGATCTGCCAAAAAAGTCATACCTCCACCCTTTAAATAGTTTATATGTCTGCCCAGATATTGACCCAGCCAATTCATCTTTTGACGAAACCAATTTTCTTGATATACCGTTTTCCTTACATTCGCTCTCTAGAATAATTGATAGTATATCAAGCACAGATCTATCATAACTGCTTAACAAAGTATAATCTTGCTGCACAAAGTCTTTCTCATTCTCATTGAAAATATCTATAAATTCTAATAGGTCTTCCTCTTTTATATTTTTCGTGTTTTTTCTAAGATCTTCTAAAATCTCGTCAACACGTTCCACGTTTTTTTCAATAAAGCCAGCTATTAGAGCATTATCAATTATTTTATTACGATTCATATTATAGCGCTGTGCTAAGGTCTCTTGCCACTCACTAACTGCCTTAACAGTTAATATCAATCTTGGATTTGCTTCGTAATTAAATTTAATCCTCTTCCATGCATCTTTTGGACTACGCAAATACTTATTTATATCAACCACTGCTTCCATCTCTTCCTGAAACCAGCCTATTCTACTCTTTTCTTCAAGTTTATTGCGCAATATCTGGTGCAGGTCATATAAATGCACCACATCACTTATTGCATAGTCTAATTGATCCTCAGAAAGTGGACGCTTTAACCAGTCTGAATTTTTAGCTTTAATTTTATCTAATACCACCCCTTGATATTGCTCCACTACTTTTGAGTAACCAATGAAGTCATGATAATAATGACAAAACATAGCAGCAACTTGGGTATCAAAAATGGGAGTGGGAATGCATTTGAATACGGTGAATAAAGATTCTATGTCCTGCTGACAGCTATGAAACACCTTAATTATCTCGCGATTTAGCATTATTTTCTTAATAAGTGATAAATCAATTTCTGGCGCTAGTGCATCTACAACAAAACTCTTGCCTCCGTAAGAAATTTGAATTAACGACAATTTTGGATAATAGGTTAAATTGTTTCTAAGAAACTCCGTGTCAACTGCTATAAAATTTGGCTTTTTTGCTGTCAACTCCTCACATATGTCTTCCAGACCCGACGTTGTACTAATTAGCATATATTTTTTTACTCAGTAGCCATATTTTAACACTTATATTAAATTTTGCAATTAATAGATCTTCTGCATAACAAACTTATACAGAAGGATATCCATACATACCTTTCACAAACAGCAGTTTAGACTTTTCAAAAAGTCAAAATTCCATATAATTTTAGCATGGCTGATATAGCTTATAGAAGAGGCTGAAAAAGATCCACTACACATGTACAGTTTTCTAAAGAAACGAGCAATCTTGCTTTTGTGTAGGCTTCTATTTAGATTTTATGTTATCCATACGACAAAGTTGAAGCTATCAACGTATAAAAAACATTATGAACTTTATAAGAGAAAAAAACACTCCTGTGATGGAGCAATACTTAAACCTAAAAGCTCAATATAAGGATCATCTGTTGTTCTATAGACTGGGAGATTTTTATGAATTGTTTTTCGATGATGCCGTTAAAGCTGCAAAGCTGCTGAATATAGTGCTAACTAAGAGAGGCAGTTCATATGGGCAAGACATACCAATGTGTGGAGTGCCGGCACACAGTAGTGAATCTTACCTGCACAAGCTCATAGATTTAGGATTCAAAGTTGCAATCTGCGATCAATTAGAGACTGCTGATGAAGCAAAAAGGAGAGGCTATAAATCCATAGTAAAGCGTGATGTAGTGCGAATTATAACTCCAGGCACGATCATCGAAGATTCGCTGCTGGAGGATAAAAGCAATAATTATCTTGCATCCATAGTTGAACAAGATGGAGAATATGCTATTGGCTGGCTTGAGCTATCAACGGGAAAATTTTTTTATACTTTAACGAATTTGAAAGCCCTAGATAGTGATTTATTGCGTATATCACCAAAAGAATTATTAATTTCCGAGAAGTTAGATGAGGATGAAAAAATCAGGTCAACTTTAAAAAATTATAAAATATCAATTACTCAGCATGTCCAGAGTTTTTTTGAGTACAACAAATCTCACAGAACGCTGTGCGAATTTTATAAAATCAGGGAGCTTAGAGTTATAGGAAACTTCAGCAAAGTGGAGATTATGGCATGTGGTGCGCTGCTTGAATATGTTAGAGTAACGCAAAGGGGCTCCATTCCAAGGCTTGAGCTGCCAAAGCCCTACAAGCAACAAAGTTTCATGTTTATCGATGCTTCAGCAAGGAGAAATCTTGAGTTGTTTTCAACTCAATTTAATGAAAAGAAAGGTTCACTGATTTCAGTTATTGACCACACAGTCACAGCTTCTGGTGGACGCCTGCTCAAACAAATGCTTGCATCACCACTTGCTTGTCCTAAAGCGATTAATTTTAGAATCAGCACCGTTGAATTTTTTGTAAACAGCCATGAAAGACGCAAAAAAATACGGGAGATATTATCTAACATTCCAGATATTGAAAGGTCACTATCACGTTTAATGTTAGGGCGTGGCTCACCAAAGGACATGAACCTACTAAAAATAGGCCTTGGGAAAACGTTAGAGTTGTCCGAGCTTCTATCCAAGCTAGATCCCTTGCATAATTATTACTTAAGTGAAAAATCAGCAGTTGACCTTCAGATGTCATTCCAGTGCTTGATTCCGGAATCAAAGGGAAAAGAACCGGCGTCTACTGCTCAGATGACAAGCAGTGATGAGAGTGAACTTAGCACAATACATAAAAGCCTTGGCAATCACAAAGAACTGTTTGAGCTTTTAAATGACGCTCTACTTGACAACAACCTAAGTTCCGCAAAAGAAGGAGGATTTATCAATCCACAATATAACCAAGAATTATCAGAGTTATTCTATGTGCTGAATAATAGTAACAAATTGATAACCAAACTCCGAGAATCTTATCGTGACCTGACTGGCATTGCCGCATTGAAAATATTGCACAATAACATCCTTGGTTATTACATTGAAGTATCAGCAAATCATAAATTAACCTCAGACATATTTATTCACAGGCAAAGCTTAGCAAATAGCATGCGCTACACTACTAATGAATTGAAAGAACTGGAGAATAAGATTCTCACGGCGCGTGATGCTGTGATTAGCTTGGAAATGAAAATTTTCAGTGAACTATGTAGTAAAATCGCTAAAGAGTCTGAGAAGATTGCTCTCGCTGCAAACGCCTTGGCAAAGCTTGATATCCGAACTGCGTTTGCAGAGCTTGCAATGCAAAACAATTACGTAAAACCCATCATTGACGATAGTAAAGAGTTTAATATCTGCAGCGGAAGACACCCAGTGGTTGAAGTTAATAATAAGTTTATCGCAAATAACATCAACTTAGCTGGTATACATCTAATCACTGGGCCTAATATGGCAGGAAAAAGCACTTTCTTGAGGCAAAACGCTCTCATCGCAATTTTAGCTCATATGGGGTCATTTGTGCCAGCAGGTAGTGCACATATTGGTGTAATTGACAAGATATTCAGCAGGGTTGGTGCAACAGATAATATAACAGCTGGTTATTCTACCTTTATGGTAGAAATGATTGAAACAGCAACCATAGTCAATCAGGCAACAGATCGTTCCTTGGTGATACTTGATGAGATTGGCAGAGGCACAGGGGTACATGACGGCTTATCTATTGCTCAGGCGGTGATTGAACATATTCACAATGTAAACAAGTGCCGCGCCATTTTTGCAACTCATTATCATGAACTAACTAAAGTGAGCAAATACTTAAGCAACGTAAAATGTTTTTGTGTGAAAATAAAAGAATGGAACGGAGAGGTAATCTTCCTCCATGAAGTAGTTGAGGGCATCGCAGATGAGTCATATGGAATACATGTAGCAAAACTTGCTGGTTTTCCTGATTCTGTACTGGACAGAGCAAGCGAAGTGTTTGAGGAACTGAGGGGTTGAGGGAGAGTAGGGTGTAATGTAAGTGTCTGACGCTGGTTCCTTTATAACGATATCATCCAAATAACCCCTTTCCCATCATCCCAGCGCCTCCTTCTCTTGTCACCCTAGTGGCCTTTTCTTGTCATCCCAGTGCTTGACACTGGCATCTAAGAATTTTATCGGTGAGTATAAAAGTAGCTGTTCTGTGGTAAAATACGACGTTTTGATGATCATGGAAAAGATGGATCCAAGTGCCTAGGTACTGGGATGACACCGTCTGTTACGCAAGTCATCTACTAATTGAAATGTTCGTACAGCTGTGTACGTAACACTGGGATCCATGATGC
>NZ_JADAKK010000042.1:8447-11223 GCF_020278625.1 Wolbachia endosymbiont of Mansonella ozzardi | reverse complement strand
AGAAACATCCTTGCTGTTATAAAGGGAGCTGAAAGAATTTTTCAAGTAGTTTTTTCGCATATGCTAAAACTGATTTGATATGTGAGAAATTTATTATATCTAGAAAACTTGTATGGATTTTCTCCACTTCTGTGGTATTATAAGCCTGTGATCATAAATAAGCAAATATGGACAAATCAGCGTACGAAATCATAGAGCATGAGTATGATGTAGTGGTAGTGGGCGCAGGTGGAGCAGGACTCAGAGCAACGCTTGGAATGGCTGCAACTAACTCTTCAGTTGCTTGCATTTCTAAAATTTTCCCTACACGCAGTCATACAGTTGCAGCACAAGGCGGAATTAGTGCAGCTTTAGGGAACATTGCAGAGGATAGTTGGCGCTGGCATGCGTATGATACAATAAAAGGCTCAGACTGGCTCGGCGATCAAGATGCAATAGAATATATGTGTAAAAACGCTGCTAAAGCTGTCATTGAACTTGAAAACTTTGGCGTACCGTTTTCTCGTACAGAAGATGGCAGAATATACCAGCGTGCCTTCGGTGGAATGACAACTCGTTTTGGTAAAGGAAAATCAGCGCAACGCACCTGTGCGGCAGCAGATAAAACTGGACATGCAATCCTTCACACTCTATATCAGCAGTGTCTTAAGTTCAACGCCGAATTTTTTGTTGAATACTTTGTAATCGACTTAATCATGGATAACGAAACCGGGGCATGCTGTGGGGTTCTTGCCTGGTCACTGTGCGACGGCACACTACATAGATTTCGTGCACATTCGGTGGTGCTGGCAACAGGTGGATATGGGCGTGTTTACTTCTCTGCAACGAGCGCGCATACTTGTACAGGTGATGGTAATGGCATGGTGGTGAGAGCTGGGTTGCCACTTGAAGATATGGAATTTGTGCAATTTCATCCAACAGGAATATATGGTTCAGGATGTTTGATGACGGAAGGATGTCGTGGCGAAGGCGGGTATCTAGTTAATTCTCAGGGCGAAAGGTTTATGGAACGCTATGCACCAAAAGTAAAAGACTTGGCTTCTCGTGATGTGGTAAGTCGGGCAATAACAACTGAAATCAGAGAAGGCAGAGGCGTTGGGCCGAAAAAAGACCATATGTACTTAACTATAGCGCACCTTGATCCAGAAGTAATAAAACTAAGACTTCCAGGAATTAGCGAAACTGCAAAGACTTTTGCAGGGGTTAATGTCACTAAAGATCCAATACCGGTCATCCCAACTGTTCACTACAATATGGGTGGCATTCCAACCAACTATCATGGGGAAGTGATCACGCTAAAGAAAGGTAAGGAAGAAGTAGTAGAAGGATTGTTTGCAATTGGAGAGGCAGCATGCGTTTCTGTGCATGGTGCAAATCGACTTGGCTCTAACTCGCTTCTTGACCTTGTAGTTTTTGGTAGAGCTGCAGCACTCAGAGCGAAAGAGAAGCTAAAGCCTCATGCGCCACACAAAAAACTGCACTCAGATTGTACAAACTGGATAGTGGGTAGATTTAATAAAATGCGATTTGCTTCTGGAGAGCTAAGGGTATCAAAAATACGCAGCGAAATGCAGCACACTATGCAAAAATATGCATCAGTGTTCCGCGCTGCTGAAGTTTTAGAAGAAGGTAAAAAAGCCATAAGAGAAGTAGCAAAAATGATGTCTAACATTGCAATTGAAGATCGCAGTATGATATGGAACAGTGATTTAGTTGAAGCGCTGGAGCTTGCCAACATGATTCCGCAAGCAGTTATCACTATGGAATGCGCAGCTAATCGTGAAGAAAGTAGAGGTGCCCATGCTCGTGAAGATTTCCCAGAGCGCAATGATAAAGACTGGATGAAACATACTATAGCGTGGCTCGAAGAAAAGAAAGGCAGAACCAATGTAAAAATTGATTACAAAAAAGTCGCCGAAAAAACTTTAAGCGATGAGATTGATTTTATCGCCCCGGAGAAGAGAGTTTATTAATTATACTGTTGAGCGTCCTAATTCTGCTGGGTTCGTTATTAATGGATCATCCACTTTGGTAACCGGATTTTTAGGAGATTGATCTAATGGCTTTTGCTCTTCTGATCTTTTAGCTAAATTCTGTTGGTCATTGTCAATAAGGTTCTTCGCTTTGCCAGTTGAATCTTCAAAAAGCTTTCTAATACCACTAAATCCTAAAGTTAAAGTAAAACATATGACCCCTGCAACAGTTATGATAGGAACAGCTACTTCAATTCCAACCTGACCCTGAAAAAATGCAAACACTGCCATTGCAATTATGGTAACTGTTATTGTAATCGCTAACAATTCGCGTGTTCTACTTGCTGGATCTATATATTTTGCAACAGCAGATACTGCTTTTCTTGTAGCAGATAATGTTTTTTCCATAGCAGAACCTGCCTTTTTAAAGCCAGACTGACATTTTTTTGAAGCAGTTCCACAGTGGTATTTTTCCTTAAGCTTCTCTTTTAGTTCTTTAGCTTTCTCCTGTGCTTCGTGTGGAGTCTCTGAATAATCTTTTAGATCTCGTAAAATTAAATAGTACTTTTTAGTATGGAATACTGGATCTTTTAACCACAAAGAACTAGAATTAGCACCATTTTGCAATAATGCTGCACAAAACTTTGTTGTATTGTCATAATTAATTGCCGGATCAAAAATTGTTTCTTGCGATAAGTATTCGATACTTCCTTTTTTTGCTTTTTTCTTTAATACCAATTCTAGAGATGTATCGTCTTTTCTGTTGGTTGCTTTTACAGCTTTTCTCAATTGATTTTCAGATA
>NZ_JADAKK010000042.1:0-8437 GCF_020278625.1 Wolbachia endosymbiont of Mansonella ozzardi | reverse complement strand
TTTTTTCTTTCACTAAACTTAAAATCAACTTCAAGCATGTAACTTTTTGCTCCCCTCTAAGTGAAGCAATATAGTGCAGAGTATTATTTCCTTCTTTATCCTGAGCAGTAATATCAGTATCACTTCGTAGTAATAGTTCTAGGGTTTTATACCTATTTGTTCTTTCAAATTTTCTATCTGTACATGATCGATCCTCACTCTTTTCTTTTATATGCCGAAGCAATTGGTGAAAAGGCGTTTGTCCCTTTCTATTCGGAGTATTTACCAACTCTTTGTTTTTTTCTAGTATAAGCTCAGTAAATTCATACTTTGCTCCCTCATCTAATTTTACGGCATAATGTAAAACTGTATTTTCTTCTGCATTTTTAGTAGTGATATCATAGCCACTCCTTAGCAACTCATTAAAATGATATACATTTCTGTCCAAAACTGCTTGATGTAATGGATAGCCATCATTGATAATCTTCCCGACTTGAATTGTAACCAAGTTCTTTGTCTCCTGGTCTAACTTAGACTTTTGTACTAATTTGCTTAGTTTTAGCAGGAAACTATGGTAGTATACTTTTCGCTCTTGAAATAAGCTGCTTTCTGCTAGCTTCAATTGGTTAGGGTGAGCACCTCCCTCTAGTAATCTTATGCAAAATTTAATCGTATTGCTTTCCCAAACAATAAAGTTATGCTTATTCTTGGTTATCTCAGCAATTAATGCTATTTGCATTGGTGTTTTCCCACCTTGATCAGCATTTATAGTCTCTCTTAATTGAACCTTAAGTGGCTCTTTTCCTTCCCATTTGCTTATATTTAATATTGCATTTAAAAACTCGAGCTTTTGTTCTTTCTCCAATTTTGCAATTAGGTGTAAAGCATTGTTGCCATTTGCATCTTTAAGGCTAACATCCGCCCCTTTCTCCAATAGTTCTTTGAAACGTTTTTTATCATAATTGTTAATTGCTGAATGTAATAGGTAATTACCATTACTGTCCGGAGTATTTATAGCACATAGTATAATTTCTTTAATTTTTGCTTCTATTTCTGACTCTAATTTTAATTCAGGTTTCTTTATTGACTCTGCTAGTTTCTCCAAAAATTTACGATAATATTCATTTTGCCTTTCATCTAAACCTTGCAGTGTTTGCAATTTTAACTGATCTGGCTTGGCCCCATGTTCCAATAGTGTTACGAGGAACTTAAGTGTATTATCGTTATTTTGGATTGTATGAGACCCATGTTTTCCTTTTTTTATCTTGTCAATTAATGCCACTTGAAGGGAAGTTTTTCCGTTCCGATTTTTACTATTAATGAGTTGTATTAGATTTTCCCCGGTAATTGTTTTAATTAGGGTACCTAAAAACTTGAGTTTCAGTTTTCCTTCTAATGACGCAATAAGATGTAAAATATTTTTTTCTTCCTCATTTCTTATGTTTCTAATATCCGTGCAATTTTTTAGATATCTTCCAAACTTCCTATTGTTTCTATTTTTGATCGCTTTTAGTAATTGAACACTGTTATTCGTTACTCTGTTGCTTGTTTCTGCTTTACGATTATCTTCAACTTGACTGTAGATAATACTATTAAAACAATATTTGCTATTACAAGTGATTTCTGAAATTACCTGTCCAACTTGATTTTTTATTTTACTTGATATTTCCTCTGACTGCTTTATTTTTTTATCTAGTACTGGAAGAAAACGCTGAACATAATACCTATGATATTTCTCTTGTCCTCTAAGCGACTCTTCTAATTTAGTTGATACTTCAGGGCTGGCACCCTCCTTGAATAACTTTTCACATTCCTTGATAATTCCATCTCGACCTCTCGGTTTTTCACGCTTATTCTCTTCTTTTTTTACCTTTTTCTCTATAGCGCTACTCAATTGCTCGTCTTTTTCTTTTCTATCCTGCTCTTGCTTTTCATTTTTATCTGTGCATTCACCTAATTTACCTACATTATTAGTTAGTGCAGTTATGTCTGTACTCATACCAAACCCTCAATATTAAAACCTTCTTGGTTGCCAGCATTGATGCTTTTTCTGCTTAAACTGACAACTAAAATTGAATTAGACTTTTAAACTGAGCTAGATGTTGTATGCGTAATCGAAGTATAGGTGGAAAGGTAAAACACTAGTTTCTATTGGAAAGTTTGCTATCATAATTACACCTCACTTTAGCATTTATCTACTATTTTAACCATTTAATCTTAAAAAATAATAAATATAGCTAAAGTGAATTAGAAATACCCCGCGAAACATGTTCAGCCTCGCACCGTACTCTGGGACCACACATCTAACATTTTTAAAAGAAAGAAAAATACCTTCAAATCAGTCCAAGCACATAAGTGTAGTATTACCGCCAAATGCTGTAGTATTGACGCTTACAACTTTTTCTGTAGAAAAACGCTGTAGATAATGAGGCCCACCAGCTTTTGGTCCAGTGCCAGATAATCCTCTACCGCCAAACGGTTGTATGCCAACTGCTGCACCTATCTGATTGCGATTGATGTACACATTTCCAACTGATATTTTCCTGCTTATTAAATCGATCTGACTTTGTATGCGGCTTTGCAAAGAGAACGTAAGCCCATATCCTGTACTGTTTATATCACTTATAACTTCATTTAATTGCGACTTATCAAAACGTATAATATGTAAAATGGGGCCAAACACTTCCTGTTTTAATTGCGAAATTTTTTGTATCTCATAAATATATGGAGGGAAGAAATAACCATTATGAGAATTTATATTCATGGGTACCTTGGACAAAAGGCTTGAATCCTTATATCTTGACATTTTCTCCGTGTGGTTATTCAGCATATCAATAGATGCTTTGTCAATTATCGGACCAATATCAGTGCTAAGTTGTATTGGATCACCAATCCTTAATTCTTGAACTGCGTCGCATATCATTTTTATCTGTTTCTCTGCTATATCTTCTTGAATAAATAATACTCTAAGTGCAGAACAGCGTTGACCAGCGCTACGGAATGCGGAAACTAAAACATCTACAGTCACTTGCTCTAAGAGAGCAGAACTGTCAACAATCATAGCATTTAATCCACCAGTTTCAGCGATAAGTGGCACAATAGGGCCATCTCTGCTAGCGAGCATTCTATTAATTATTTGAGCGGCCTGTGTTAAACCAGTAAAAGCTACACCGGAAATTCTATTATCTGGTATTAATGTTTCACCTAAATACTGACCATTCCCTGGAATAAGGTGTAGTACATCTTTTGGTATCCCAGCCTTGTGTAGTATTTTAACAGCTTCATAAGCAATAATCGGCGTTTGCTCTGCTGGTTTTGCCAGTACTGAATTACCTGCTGCAAGTGCGGCTGCAATCTGTCCAATAAAGATAGCGAGTGGAAAATTCCACGGTGATATGCACAAAAAAACTCCTTTGCCTTCAAAAAAGATAAAGTTATCTTCACCTGTCGGACCTGGCAATCTTTTCCAGTTATTCAATTCATTTTTTGCTATCATTGCATAGTAGCGCAAGAAGTCGACTGCCTCCCTTACTTCTGCTATCGCATCAGATAAAGTCTTTCCTGCTTCCACAATCAGAATATAAATCATCTCTTTCATCCTTTCTTCAAGCAAATCGGCAGCTCTTTCAAGGTGCTTAGCACGCTCTTCTGCTGAAATATTATGCCACTTAGCAAAAGCACCATGTGCTATTTTAAGAGCGCTTAAAGCTTGATCACTTGTTGTATTTGACACTTCTCCGATTACGTTTTCCAAATGTGCTGGATTAACCACTTCGGTAAATTCAGTACTGTCAAACAGTGAGTCTCCGTCAATTATTGGCCCAACCTTCCATTTCCTTTCACTAAATTCTTTTATATCGCTTGCAAATTGTGAAACTGTAACTGAATCACTAATATCCATCCCCAAGGAGTTTTTCCTTTCTTCTCCAAAAATATCTTGTGGCAATGGAATACTTGGATGAGGTTCATACTCTAAGCTTTTAGCCTTTTCCAACGAATCTGAAACTAACTCTTCAACTTTAACTTTGGAATCATTTATTTGATGCACAAATGAACTATTAGCCCCATTTTCAAGAAGACGTCTAATAAGGTATGGCAATAAGTTACTATGTTTACCAACCGGTGCATATATGCGGCAATTTATACTTGTTGCAAGTTCCGACATTACATAATCATATAGACCCTTACCCATTCCATGTAAGCGCTGAAACTCAAACCCAGGGTGATTTTTATCGGCAAGCTCTATTATAGTAGCAAAAGTATAAGCGTTGTGAGTTCCAAAGCATGGATAAAAGTGACTTGCTTTGCTTAAAAGTTTCTGCGCACAGGCAAGGTAGCATACATCTGTATAGCTTTTTCTAGTAAACACTGGGTACCCACTTAACCCTAATTCTTGTGTGTGCTTGATTTCTGAGTCCCAGTATTCTCCTTTCACAAGTCTTACCATGATCTTATGCTTTGAACGAATAGCAACATCTTCAACAAAATCAAGAACAGACAAAGCACGTTTTTGATACGCTTGAACAGTCAATCCAAGCCCTTCCCACTCAGAAAGTGATTCATCAAGACGCAATTGCTCGAATAAAACTAATGACATCTCAAGTCTTTCTGACTCTTCTGCATTTATACATAATGAAATATTGTACTTTTTTGCTTCATGACAAAGCTCCAGCACCTTAGTTTTCAGTTCTTCAGCTATATTACCAAATTGGCAGAATTCATAACGTGGATGCAATGCAGATAACTTGATTGAAACACCATGGGATTTAAAGCAATCATTTGTGTCAGTGGATTCACCTATAGCTTTTATCGAATGCATATATGAATAAAAGTACTCTTCCGCACTCTCAGCTGTACGAGCAGCTTCACCAAGCATATCAAAGGAGCATAAGAATTTGCCATGATCATCTGATTTTACACTTTCCAATGCTTCTTCTATATTTTCCCCAACTATAAAGTACTTACCAAGCATCAACATTGCTTGTTTTACTGCCTTGCGGATTACTGGCTCCCCTAAATTTTTAAGTAATCTAGAAATAGCGTGATAGAATCTTGGATCTTCCTCACTGGTCCTTAATATACTACTGCCTATCATTAAACTCCATGTAGAAGCATTAACAAATAATGAAGAGGAACGTCCTAAATGTTTACTCCATTCTTGATTGGCAATTTTATCTTTGATTAGCTCATCTATTGTATAATCGTCTGGTATTCTAAGTAGTGATTCAGCAAGACACATTAGCGCTATCCCTTCGTCATTGGAAAGCGAGTATTGCTGCATAAAAGAATCTATAATATCTAACTTATTGCCTTTAATTTTTTCGACAACTTGCTTTGCAATATTGTAAATTCTGTTTTTGGAATCAGCCGAAAGTTCTGCTTTTTCTACAAGATAACGTACACAACTTTTTTCATCAGTACGATAAAATCCCTGCAAACGTTTTCGCAATTCGTTAGGCTCTTGTATAGAACTGATCATAATTATCTACAAAACACCCTTTACCATATGTAAGGTGAAATTATATCATAACTTTGCATAGAATAAATTATTATTTAAATAAAGGGCCAGAATCGACTCAAAAAGCCTAGTTAATGACTTTGCTAGCTCAAAGGGACTGCGCAAGTATATAGTTCAACACTCCACCGCTCATCAAGTATTTTATCTCAGTTGCAGTTTTTGTACAGCACTTAAGTTGAATGGATTGCTCTGAATTATCCTTTCTTTTGATGATACATTCTAGATTTCCATTTGGCACTACTTTACCTTTTATACTCACTATCTCACTACCATCGAATATTCTTCTCGTTACTCCATCCTGAAATGCGAGCGGAAGAACACCCATACCAACTAAGTTGGATCTATGTATACGTTCAAAGCTTTCTGCAATTACAGCTTTAATTCCTAGTAGCGCAGTACCTTTTGCTGCCCAGTCTCTGCTTGAACCTGTGCCATATTCTTTTCCCGCAACAACAACTAACGGAACAGCTTCTTCTTTGTACCGCATTGCTGCATCAAAAATTGACATAGTCTCTTGAGAAGGAATATGTTTTGTGTAACCACCTTCATTGCTCACCATTTCGTTTCTTATTCTGATATTAGAAAAGGTTCCACGTATCATTACGTTGTGATTACCACGACGTGATCCATATGAGTTAAAATCCCATGGTTCAATTCCAAGATCTTTTAAATACATACCTGCAGGACTATTTGAAGCAATATTTCCAGCAGGAGAAATGTGGTCAGTAGTTACACTGTCGCCAAACATTGCCAGTATTTGCGCACCCTTTATGTCGATCACGTTATTTTTATCATTCTCCGTCAATAAATTATCAAAATAAGGAGGATTCTGTATATAAGTGCTTTCCGCGTTCCAGTTGTAGATTTCACTTTTCTCACACTTTATCTTTTGCCAATGTTCATCACCGGAAAAAACATTTTCATACTTTTGTATGAACATCTCACGTGTTACCACATTTTTAACACAATCTTCGATTTCATTGTTCATTGGCCATATATCTTTGAGGTAAACGTCATTTCCATCCTTATCTTTGCATATAGGATCTTTTGTTAGGTCAATCTGCACAGTACCTGCAAGTGCATACACAACAACAAGCGGTGGAGATGCTAAATAATTGGCTTTGACTAAAGGATGGATTCTTCCTTCAAAATTGCGATTACCAGATAAAACCGCAGCTACGGTTAAGTTTTTGCTTTTAATATCATTTTCTATATCTTCATCAAATGGACCAGAATTTCCAATGCAAGTTGTGCAACCGTATCCAACCAAATTAAAGCCCAAAGCATTTAGATCTTTCTGTAATTCTGATTTTTCTAAATATTCTGTTACAACTTGTGATCCCGGGGCGAGAGAAGTTTTAACCCAAGGCTTTGATTTTATTCCAAGTTTGACTGCACTGCGTGCTACAAGACCAGCAGCAATCATCACACTTGGGTTTGAGGTGTTGGTACAACTCGTTATCGCTGCAATAACTACACTTCCATCTTCAAGTACATTACTTTCCTTTGAGTCACTAATTGAAAATGATGTAGAAAAAGACTCTGCCACTTGTGAGAGAAAGACCTTATCTTGTGGTCTTTTGGGACCAGCCATCACTGGCTCCACGCTTGATAAATCAAGCTCCAGCATGTCAAAAAACGCCAATTCGTCACTACTTCGCCACAGTCCTTGCTCTTTTGCATAGACTTCAATCAACTTAATCGGCTCTTCCTGCCTTCCGGTTAAGCTTAAATAATCTAGTGTTTTCTGATCAATAGGAAAAAATCCACAAGTTGCACCATACTCTGGAGCCATGTTGGCTATGGTTGCCCTATCTGCTACAGATAAATAATCCAAACCATCACCATAAAACTCCACAAATTTACCAACAACACCTTTTGTCCTTAAGGCATTTGTGACTGTTAGCACTAGATCAGTTGCAGTTACTCCTTCTGAAAGTTTTCCAATTAATTTAAATCCTACTACCTCTGGAATCACCATACTAATTGGCTGATCAAGCGTTACAGATTCAGCTTCTATCCCACCAACACCCCAACCTAGAATCGATAAACTATTAACCATAGTAGTGTGGCTGTCCGTACCAACTAAGGTATCTGGGTATACAATTCCATTATCGCTACATACAACTCGTGCTAAATACTCGATGTTTACTTGGTGGCAAATTCCCGTGCCAGGCGGCACTACCCTAAAATTTGTGAAAGATGACTCGCCCCATTTCAAGAATTGATATCTCTCCAAATTTCTTTTTACTTCCAGTTCAACGTTTTTGCCAAATGCAGAAGCACTTGCATAACTATCTACTTGGACAGAGTGGTCTATCACAAGATCAACTGGTACAGACGGATTTATTTTGCTTGGATCACCTCCGCTTTTTTTCACATAACTACGCATTGAAGCTAAATCGACAATAGCGGGAACTCCTGTAAAATCCTGCATCAATACTCTTGCTGGTTTGTAGCTAATTTCGTGGTCAACATGTTTCTTAACGCAACTCGCTAGTGTTTTTATATCATCCAACTTCACGTTCACTCCATCTTCATTGCGTAATAAGTTCTCAAGCAATACCTTGAGCGAACAGGGTAATTTACTTAGATCTATTTCTAAAAATTTGCCAGCAGCGCTAAGGCTAAAATAGCTATATGACTTTCCGTCAATGTTTAAAATTGTTTTTGAATTTAAAGAATTATTCATCACGTGTAACCATTATTTAAATGAAAAGACCCACAATCCTGATATTACCGTTGCTGCAGAAACTTCAGGAATAAACATATTTAATCCTGATTGTCAACAGTAAACTAAGGTAAACCTGCCTAACCATTTCATGTTAAGTTTGATGAAAGAAAAAATAATTGCGGTAGCTAGCTAAATTCAGGTTTTCTAGCCACAGAAACGAAAAAAACTACTTAAAGATTCCTCCGGTTTCCTTATCATAGTATTGA
>NZ_JADAKK010000001.1:8688-37481 GCF_020278625.1 Wolbachia endosymbiont of Mansonella ozzardi | reverse complement strand
AAGAAACCCTGTTAGCTAGTTATTCCTCTCTTTATTTTAAAATCCGACGTTGGATAATGTCTTAAACACTTTAACAAGCGTATTTTAGCTTATATTTAAGTAAAAACCTTGAAAGTTTATAAAGACATGAGGTGAATATAGTGCAAAAAATTAAACATAAGAAGTCAAGTACATTGAGTTTTCTGTCGTTTAATCTACAAGGACTGAAGATAAATAATAGCTTCAGTACTGTGATAAAGGGTAATGGCGAAGATTGTCAAGCAATTTTTGTTTCATTCAACGCGCTGCCGAAAACTATGCAAGAAGTCTATTCTATCAGTATCTCTCTCTTTCCCGAATAGTTTGGGGCGCTGACAATGCCTTCTTTTTCCATTCTTTCGACAATATTTGCAGCTCTGTTATAACCTATTCTAAGTTGCCGTTGAATGTAACTAGTTGAAACCTTTTTATCTCTCTGAATGATAGCCACTGCTTGGTTGTACAGGTCGTTCTCTTCATCCTCTGTTTCGCCGTTTAATTCTGCAGAGGAATTTTCATCCTCTTTGGTGATTTCCTCCATGTAGTTTGGCTCACCTTGCGTTTTTAGGTGATCGACTATACTTTGCACTTCATTATCACTCACAAAAGGGCCGTGAACTCTAATAATCTTACCGCCAGAAACCATATAGAGCATATCACCCATACCGAGCAATTGTTCAGCCCCCTGTTCACCAAGTATTGTTCTGCTATCTATTTTAGAAGTCACAGCAAAACTGATTCTCGTTGGGAAGTTTGCCTTTATCACACCTGTTATCACATCTACAGATGGACGTTGTGTTGCCATTATGATGTGTATTCCTGCAGCCCTAGCCATTTGCGCTAAACGCTGAATAGAGCACTCTATTTCTTTGCCAGCAACGAGCATCAAATCTGCCATTTCATCCACGATCACCACGATATATGGAAATGTTTCCATCTTGATTGGTATTTTTTCAAATAAGGGTTTGCCTGTTGTTGAGTCAAATCCAATTTGCACAACACGTTCCAATTGTATCCCACTATTCATCGCTTCCGTGATTTTTTGGTTATAGTTTATCACATTGCGTACATTTAAATACGACATCATGCGATAGCGATTTTCCATCTCTTTTACTATCCACTTAAGAGCAGTAACAGCTTTTTTTGGCTCTGTTACTACTGGTGTTATTAGATGCGGTATTGCATCATATATTGAAAGCTCAAGCATTTTGGGATCGATCATTATCATCTTACATTCATTAGGATTTAATCGATAAACGAGTGAAAGAATCATGGTGTTAATTGCAACTGACTTGCCCGATCCTGTGGTTCCAGCAACAAGTAAGTGTGGCATTTTGGCTAAATCTGCAATAACTGATTTTCCGCTTATTTCTTTGCCAAGTGCAATTGGAAGATTTAAGTTCGCATTTTGATATTCCGGCGACTCGAGTAAATCACGCAGCATGACAATTTCTCTCTCCTTATTTGGCAATTCTATTCCCATGGCGTTTTGTCCACGAATTATTGAAATACGCGCAGAGAGCGCACTCATTGAACGTGCAATGTCATCTGCAAGACCAATTACTCTTGCAGACTTTGTACCAGCCTGTGGCTCAAGTTTGTATAAAGTCACAACCGGGCCGTAACATACATTGATGATTTTCCCTTGCACACCAAAATCATTTAAAACTTGCTCCAGCAAGGATAGATTCTTATTGCTCTCCATTTCGTTTAGCTGTTTTCTCTGCAAAGACTCTTCTGCTTTGGAAAGTAAATGAATACTTGGAAACTCAAATCCATTAGAAGGTTTAAAAATCTCTCCAGTGGCTTTTCCTTGCCTCTTTTTTGGTTGTTGTCTGGTAGCAATTTGAACTCTATGTTTTTCTTCTACTACTGATGATGCAATAGAATGTTCAGCAGTTTTACGTAACCTGAAAAACAGAACATTTACAAAAAGTAAAGCTGTTTTTTTACACAAGAAAAATATAAAGTAAATCGTTCTCTTCCAGCCAATTAATCCTACAGTACCTGCTGACACTGCTGCTGTGAATATATAAAACGGATAGTTACTAATTAGTGCGTTTCCTATTATTCCACCGTGCATATACCTTACAGTAATGCCGAGCGAAAGTTGTGATAATATAGCGCATATTCCTAAATTGATTAATGCTAAGTAGAGAATTTTCAGCAACCTTTTTGATGGTCTGAGGGTCAAAAAATAAACTATAGTTGTAGCTATTGCAATACTAGTTAATCCAAGAAATTGAACTAATATATCAGCTAAATATGAGCCTACTATTCCACCTAAATTCGTCACTCCTTCATCTGTAGCTGTGTTTAAGGATGGATCTTTATAGTTGTAGCTAAAAACTGATATATATATATATATCAGGAGCGATATGTATATTGCTGATTTCAGATGTTTTTTTAGCATCTACTTAAAAGTAGTAATTTATCGTATATTTTACAAAGTGAATTGCTATTAGCAATATCATCACAGATAGATCTAATCCGTTGAATGGTCGTATATACTTTCTGATAACCTTTAGTGGTGGATGGGTAAGTCGGTTCAAAGTGTGCATTATGTTGCTCACAACTTCGTTATACATATTTACTATATTAAACTTAATCAGCCAATTTAAAGCAACCCAACATATTAGAATGAAGCTATAAAGATTAAACAACATGTTGAATAAGTATATTACTAGATGCATGCACGTTCATTACATGAAAATTATATATAAAGATAGATATTTAGGAATTCTAAATCAATCTCTTTAAGTAATGCTTCCTCTATGCTTATCACTTGATTAGACCAGTTTTTTCCTCTCTCATATGTCACGAAGCTAGGTTCGCAACTACTGATCACGCAGTTGGTCTATGGATATAACGCTGACATTTAGTGGGTTTTCAGTACGTTTTTCACTGTTATATTCTTTGTCAGAATCGATACTGATCTTGTCAAATATTAAAATATCCCCTGAAACTTTATCATGAAATTCACTAATAGCAAAAAATGGAACGGTAATTTGCTCTTGTTTTCCGCGAAAACTCAAACTTACGCTAAATTTATCCTCAAAGATTTTTAAATCATAGAATTGATGTTGTAATATAATAAGTACTTGAGTAGGGTATGACTTTCTTAAGTAATCTGGTACGATAACACCTTTAAAATGAGTGAAGAGTAATATTTCTAAATGAGGAGTGAAATTATTGCCCGATATGATACCTAAAGCTTTTTTTATGACTTGAAACTTGGCGAAATTAAGCGATCTCTTATAATCTATTTTGTCCATACAAGTTTTGTACATGTAAATTCTGGGGGAACTTCTGTTACCCGGCGTTCCCTGAGCCGTGCTTGTAGCAATGAAGTATAGTGCTAAACTAAGCAGCTAATGCTACATTACTGTTAGCAGCAAAGTTATCGTTTGCATTTAAATTACGAACTCTTAACGGTGGTATCTAACCGAGCAAAGTTACCATCTTTACTATGCATGTCGATCCTTATTCACCCCCATATAAATTAAAAACACGGTGGAGGCGCCGAGTACTGCCCTCGGGTCCAACACACTTATTACAAGGTAATTTTATTGCCATAGTGTATAAAATACACATAGCCATTATATAATAGTATTAAGTAAATGTCAAGATATTTAACTTTAAGTTAGTTGGTAGCTAACAACAATTCCCACTATACAGAAAAGTGAATAGACAACAGTGGAAAAAATTTATAACGTTATCCGCAAAAACAAAAAACTACTTGACAGCCTGTGCCAGCCCCCTACAACGAGGTTATGGGTGTTTTAAGCCTAAAATTTATCTTTAGTCTTGTACTAGGTAACAAAAGCACAGCATAAGGCAAGGCTTGTTATGTTTTGTTTTTGCAGCATGGGCGCTGCATGTCTTTATAAATTTTTGTCTACATTAGCTGAGCCTCGCTTATTAAGCGGTGTAAGAGAGACCCGGACGCCAAATTTTTGAGAGAACAGTAAACAACTCGCGTTTCGGGGTTTCTTTTGTTTTTAATTAGTTAAAAATTCAACCAATTTCGTTTTTTTCACAAAAAAACTGCTTGACAAACTTCAACATCTCTCTTAAATTAATGAAGCTATAGGTATTTACAACCCCAAGGTCAGCTACTTGTCAAGCATATAAGGCATTAACACCAAGTTCTAAAATAGATATTGACTAGTTTTTTTTTGCCTTTTTTCTTGTTTGGTAAATTCCTTAAGCCAAGTGAAACTGGGAAGTATCTGACTCTGGCTTACTATATAACCTTACTCATCAAGATGCTATGTTTGCCTTTTATTGCCAATTCACTATACTTATTCGGTAAGATTTAGTTTGATTAAGTGTATAAAATATTAGTAAGGAATAACCATAAACCTTTAGTTGGGAAAATTAAAGTTAATGGTTCAAAGAATGCTATTTTACCAATAGCAGCAGCAAGCCTATTGAGTAGTTCTGCAGTAACTTTGCATAATGTACCCGATCTAATTGATGTGCATCTGATGTCTGAGCTGCTCAAAAATCTCGGAGCAAAAGTAAACTTTATGTACAACAGAGATTATAAAGCAAATCATACTTTAGAAATTAACTGTAGCAATATTAACAATCATGTGATACCAAATAAAACTGCAAATAAACTGCGAGCATCTTTTTTAATGCTAGGTCCAATGCTCAGCAGATTCGGCAAGGCGAGAACAGCATTTCCTGGTGGGTGCAACATTGGAAAACGCCCTGTCGACATGCACATCAAAGCGTTAGAAAAAATGGGGGCTAAAATTGAAATTGACGGCTGTAATATAATTGCAACGGTAAAAGGAAAGCTACAAGGAAGAGAAATTACATTTGAAAAAATAAGTGTTGGTGCAACGGAGAACATAATAATGGCAGCAACACTTGCAGAAGGAATGACAATAATAAACAATGCTGCAACAGAGCCAGAGGTTCTAGATTTAATAGAGTTCTTAAAGAAAATGGGTGCTGATATTAATATTCATGATAATAAAATAGATCTCTTTGATGTCATTCCAGTGTATGAAGCTGGAATCTATGATGGATCCCAGTGTTACGCTACTTGGATGACAAAGAATTTTGCAAGAGGTCTGATAACAATAAAAGGAGTTGAGACACTAAATGGATGTGTCCACAAAATAATACCAGATCGCATAGAAGCCGGCACATATGCACTAGCTGCCATAATAACTGGTGGTAAATTGATGTTAGAAGGAATAAATCTATCTGATATAAGATGTATTGCAAATGAATTGGAGGCTATAGGAGCTGTGGTTGAGCTGTATGGCAAAGGTGTTGCTATTTCTAAAAAAAATGGCTCTATTAAATCTGCTAATGTTATAACAGATTCATACCCTAACTTTCCTAGTGATATGCAGCCACAACTGATGTCTGCAATGTGCGTTGCTGATGGGGTATCAGTAATCGAAGAAAGCATTTTTAAAAGCAGATTTGCACATTCAGATGAATTGAGAAAGTTGGGTGCTAATATTAGCATCAAAAAAAGCAAAGCTATTATAAATGGAGTAAAAAGCTTGTCTGGAGCCAATCTATATGCTACTGATTTAAGATCAACGGCAGCTTTAGTGCTTGCTTCTTTGGTAGCTAGTGGAGAAACTACAATAAATAACTCACATCATTTATGGAGAGGGTATGAAGCAATGCACGAAAAACTAAATTCGTGTGGAGCTGATATCTCCATTTCATCTTGAGGATATTTCATGAATGAGGAACGTTATTCAACTAAGAGAATTACAGTAAAAGAAGTAGATGAAATTCTATACGAGGAGCATAAGGTATTGGATCATGGGTTTATTCGGGTAGTGGATTATATGGGATCTGACAGCGCTATAGTTCAAGCTGCTCGTGTTTCTTATGGAAAGGGAACAAAGCAGATAAGCCAAGATGAAGCGCTTATAGAGTATTTAATGAGACATCACCACACAACTCCGTTTGAGATGTGTGAAATTAAGTTTCACGTGAAACTTCCAATTTTTGTTGCAAGACAATGGATAAGGCATAGAACTGCAAATGTGAATGAGTATTCAGCAAGGTATTCAATACTTGATAACGAATTTTATATACCGAAACCAGAACAGGTTGCGAAACAATCTGATAATAATAAACAAGGCAGTGGTGAAGCTTTTGACTCACATACATCGAAAGAAATAATAGATTCTCTGACAAATGACTCTAATTTAGTATATTCTCATTATGAGAAATTTATTGAACAGGGGCTTGCAAGAGAAATTGCTAGAACCAATCTAATGCTTAATTACTACACGCAATTTTATTGGAAGATAGATCTAAATAACCTTTTTCATTTTTTGAAGCTTAGAGCTGACAAGCATGCTCAGTATGAAATTAGAGTCTATGCAGAAGTTATTCTGGACATAATAAAGAAGTGGGTCCCAATGGCATACAGCGCTTTCGTTAAATATTGCTTAGAATCGGTTTGTATTTCAAGAACAGGTCTAGAAGTAATCCGCAAATTAATTAAGGGAGAAAATGTTACTAAAGAAGGAAGCGGAATTGGTAAAAGGGAATGGGACGAGCTGATGTTTACGCTCGATAAGAAATCTTGAAGATAAAAATATATGAATCAGCTTTCTTTATCAATTAATTCTCGTCCACCAAGTTGAATCTAGCCCTTTATATTACACTAATTCATCACTTTTATAGAACATCTCATTAAAATCATCTAAAGTCCCAAAATCCTGATCTTTGATAAATAAATGATTATCAGCAACATATGCTTTATCAAGAGTAAAGGGTTCGTAATGATGGTTGTGAGCTGGACTAACAATTTCATTATATAAAACCATGACTTGCTCATAGTTATATTCTTTACCCATATGGTATTTGTTACGTACGATATCACAAAAATTCTTCACATCGTCATACGTAACTTGTAGTTTCACTTTATACTTCCCCATTTCAATAGGTTCACCTGTTTTTATCTTTAAGGGGTATTGTGGATAATCTTCCTCCTTGTCACCCTTCATACTGTATATAACACTTGTTATGACAACTTCCTCCCGTTTATCCTCATCTTCTTCTAGCGATCTTTTGCTCCTTTTTCTTTTCTCATTAGTAGGGTATTCAGCTTTATCCTCTTGCGTACTTGATACTTCGTGTTCACGCTTCAGGTACTCTTCACCACTCAATTGAACCTTGACCCACTGTTTAAACTCTTGATCATAATCTTTCAATTTAGCCAAAAAATTCTCAACTAATTTATTACCTTGAGGTTTACTTGTACCGTGTGTAGAGAGGCTCTTTAGCAAATTATCGATCATATCTGGGTGTTTATCTTCAAGAAATTTTATCACTTGTTCGGTATCTGAGTTATAATGCTCCCATTTATTATTCATAATATTATTGCACAGTATTTTATCTGGCTTGAGATCTTTATTTCTTATTGCAATTAAGGCCTCTTTATCTCCGTGATCATTAACATACTGACCATTTCCCAAGCCTGCCATGTAGTTAGCAATTCCTTCATGCATAGCTTTAGGTAAAACACTACCCGTGCCGTAATAGGAATTAATGATGGTTAAAGCGTGTCCCAATTCATGTTTTAAAGTTTTACATGAATCATTGAACTCATTCTGCAAGTAAAAATAAACATGAACATCTGAACCGCGGCCCTGGAGCGTCAAACCAGAATTACCTTGATAACCAATACTCAATTCTTTCAGATAACTTTCGTAGTCACTCTTTGTATTAAATATGAAGACGTTGATTTTATTTAATATATTGTGCCAAGGTTGAGAATTATTAATGCCAAATACTGAGTCAAAATCTTTTATAGTACCCTCGATGGCATTTTTTATGCCACTCAACTTGCTATGGTTTAATTCCTCATTATCGTATTTTAAGTTTATTTGAAGTTTGTGTTTACTGAAAGTAATAACTTCACTATCTGGCACAAGATCTGCGGCGGTTTTATTCCCACTTTTTACATCCATCCACTGCTTAAATTCTTTTTCAATTTCTGAGTTATCTAAAAGACGCTTGAATTCTGATATTGCTTGCGCTCTGCCAAAAGGTGTTGTAATAAACAATTGCTTGATAAATTGAGGATGTTTTTCTTGCAAGAATGTTACCAAGCAATCTGCCATTCTATAGTTATTAGTCATGCTAGCTATTTTGTAGGGTGTGTTGTATCCAGATTCCTGCATTTTATCGTATACTTCTTTTGTATAATGCATATCACGAATGCTCTCTTTTTTAGCTGCATCATAGCTCCACATGAAAAGCTTCATACCAGTACGTAAAACTTCAGGTACTTCATTGAGATTGCCAGTGGCATATTCAAGAAATGCATCGCTCATCTTTTCCATCAGAATTTTAGACTTCGCACAAAGTAAGCTATTTATATCTCCAATAATAAAAGTTTTTGCTATTGTACCGTCATTTTTATGTGCTCTTACTGTCCCACCACCCCATAATTCATTGTGGTCTTTACCACCTGAAAGTTCCTTTATATAAGCTTTATAATCGTCATAATTTTTCAGCACATAAAGCTGCAATTTTACGGGGCCAGTATGATTACTCTTTTGTGAATAGAAATTTTCAGACCAAGCACCATAAGCATCTTTTACAGTCTGCTTTATATAATCAGGTGTGTAACTAGTTAGCCCATCATATTTCACTTCTATTGTAAGCTCATCGTTTATTACTATATTCTCTTTATTTGGAAATAGCTTTTTTATTAACTCCTGCAGTACAGAATTTTCTTGAAACTCCACGGTAGTTGATTTTTGGTCCTCATTTTTTGCTTGAATGTTTACTGAGTTATCACTATCTTTCATATCACTATCACCCTCCTCAATTACTCTTTTTTTTCTAGGTTTGGCTTCACTTTTTACTATAACTTCTTCGTCCATAGGTTGACCGTTAAGCATAACTTCTGAATCTATCTGATTGCTGCCTTTCTCTAACTCATTAGACAATCTCTCAGACAGTTGGTCACCACCCAAATACCGATCCTTTAAATATTTGGCGTAATTATGGGGATCGGTCCCATCTGCTGAATAAAACCCACTTTCAAAGCCGGAGTAGGAGCTTCGATTGAGCACAAAAAATAAATCTTCATAATCAACCAGCATATCATTTCTAGGGCCAATAAAATGCAAATATTCAACATCTTCATTTTCTGGATGGTGTTTATATTTTGCTATATAGTATTTACTCGAATCGATAGGTATCTTATTTCCTTTCTCCCCGTCAGGTTGTAAAATTACCGCTGAACGTCCATCACCTATATCATGACCTTTTATCACTTTAAACATTTTAATCTCATCTTTTTCTATAAGTTCTTTTAATTCTTTGTTCTTTTGATTTAACTCTTCTTCCGCCTGTTTTTTCTCCCTCATTAGCTTTGCCTCTTTTTCAGCAATTTCATTTTGTATCTTTAAAAGTATGTCTTGCGTAGCTAAGCCGTTTGCGTTGCTTAGAAAGTTATCTAACACATTTGATGCAATTGGTGACAATTTACCATGGTCATCAAATACTTTTTCTTTTGCCTTGTCATAGTAACTTGGGTTGTAAATTACAGCTAGAGGATAAAAGCCATAGTCTGTGATTGCCCCTTCACCAAATGATAGCTCCATTGAAAATCCGTAGTGATTAAGTGGAAGGTTAGAAGTTAAAGATCTGCCATCATCATTTTTAACATATAGCTCATCTCTACCATAATACCCACCGTATTTATTGTAATAGATATAAAAATTCTCATGGTTGAGATCTAAGTAACTATCCAGGTTATCAAATTTAACTGTACTGCCAAGCTTCTCGCGCAAAAGATTTTTGCTTTCATTTGTAAGCTTTACACGTGCAGAAAAGTGGGATTGACCTGCTATAGGCTCACCTCTTTCTATCTCAAAGTTCAAAGCAATCTTATCATCAACCATAAATGGCCTACATAAATTGTGTAAGTCTATTAACTTATCAATTATATAATATGTACTATGAAAAATATGTTAAATATTAAGATCTTTTTCTGTGTGTAACTTCCCCAATTTATCTATGTTGTTAAAGGTTACATACCTGCAAAAATAGTGCTAAACTGAGACTGCAATGACAAAGACAGTTGACGTATTACTATCACTTCCAATTAGCCAGTTGTTTTCATATGCAGTTGAAGAAAACGCTGAAATTTCAATTGGGGATTACGTAGTAGTGCCGTTTGGCAAAAAACGCTTGATTGGAATAGTTTGGAAATATAGTGACAGGAGTGATCGAGAATCAAAATCCATTGAGCAGAGGATTAATCTACTAAGCGTTAGACTAAAATTGATCGCATTTGCAGAGTGGGTTGAGCAATGCGATTTAATACCTATCGGTATGTCTGCGAAAGTAATAATGTGAGGGGTGTTAAAAGTAAACCAAATAGACAAACTGGCTTGTGTTGAAAAAGATCAGGAGATAAGTGAAATAGGTTGCCAGTTAAGCCCTGAGCAGCAGGTAGCTAGTGACAGAATAACAAGCAATTTGAACGAATACTCAAGTGACTTTGCTTGACGGTGAAATAGGATCTGGGAAAACGGGAGTTTATTTATCTGTGATTGCAAAGTTAGTTGACACTGTAAACGGCGCTCAAGTTTTAATTTTCCTGCCTGAATTATTTTAACTTTACAATTGGTAAATCGTATTCGCAGTCAGATATCAAGAAACCTAGCTCAGTGGCATCCGAGGCTCACTCCGAAAACTCGCAGAAATAACTTGCTTGATGTAGCAAATAGAAATGTACAAATAATTATTGGGGCACGATCAACGCTTTTTTTACCTTATAAAAACTTAAAATTGATTATCGTTGATGAAGAGCACGATTCGTCTTTTAAACAAGAGCAGGGGATTATATACAATGCCCGAGATATGGCGATAATCTTAGCCAAAATCGAAAATATTCCAATAATTCTGTCATCAACAACTTCACTGCTTGAAACAATTTACCATGTCAAAAATAGGAATTACAATCACGTGAAGTTAGCTAAGCAATTTGGCGGTCCCGGAATTGCCACTAATTAAAGTAATGGACATGAGAAACAAAAAACAATGGATTTCCGATGAGCTTTTCGAGTGCATAAAACAAACCATAGAGAAAAAATAGCAGGTTATGCCTTTTCTAAACCGCAGAGGGTATACGCAACTTGCAGTTTATAAAAGTATGGATACAAAATTCCTGACTAAATTGTGCTATTTGGCTTACATACCACAAGAAAAAAGACGCCCTTTTGTGCCATTATTGTTTTTATCAATTAAAACTCCCAGAAAAATGCTTTAATTGCCAAAATGAGCAGTCATTATCCCTTTATGGTGTAGGAATTGAAAGGTTGCTTGAAGAAATGGTCAAACTAACCAAACGCGAAAACTTCGATCATAAGTAGCGATTAGAAGTCAGTTAGCAACGTCATTGACTTAGTGCTGGAAAAGGTGAATATTATAATCGGCTCATAAATAATTGCTAAAGGACACAATTTCCCTAAATTGACCTTGGTTGGCGTGATAAATGTGGATTTGAGCCTCGAAAATTCTGATCTGAGAGCAGCAGAAAAGACATATCAGCTATTGTCCCAAGTTGCAGGGAGATCTGGAAGGTTCAACGAAAAGGGAACGGTAATATTGCAAACAATAATTCTGAAAGCTCGATAATAAAAGCACTGCAGCATCAAAAGATGGATGCATTTTATGAAATTGAACTTAAGTCGAGATGCATAGCCAAAGTACCACCATTTAGCAGGCTAATAGCACTTATAATCTGTGGTAAGAACCAGATTGTAACACAGAAAGTAGCAAATGGGATAGCAAGATTCTTGCATAACCAATGTTAAAAAGAATTCGAAATTCTTGGTCCATCGCCAGCGGCAATAAATTTCTTGAATAATAAATATCGGTATAGAGTATTACTGAAGATACACAATAAACATAGTCTATCCACTCAGAAAAAGCTGAAATGCTGGATTAAAAATTATAACTTGAGTTCGAGCATTGCAGTAATAATAGATGTTGATCCTGTGAGTTTTTTTTAGCAGGTTTGTTGCAGAGCGTTAATTTAAAATTGGACAACATTCATAGAAACTATCACAAATTATACTAATTTTTTAATCAAAAGCTTGACTTTCAGCAGAATTTATTGCGTTATTAATAAATAATATGATCAAATAAGGAGGTCGTATGAATTTACTTAAAATTGTTCTTAGGAAGGGGATAGAGTATGACGAAAAAATTAGAGAGTTGCAGGAGTTCCTTGATAACAATAGCGAAATATCTATTGATAGGTAGTTATTTAGAGCAGCTTTATCTACAAAAGGATGAAAGGATTCTATATGCATAAGAAAGTAAGTGGTGTACCTTATTTTGTACCATTGTATTGAACACAATAGTGCAAGGCCGAGAAAGGAGAGAGATTATTATTTCAAAACGTAATAGATATTTTAGATGAAGCAACACGTAGACTGGTCACTCCTGATTATCTCCACCAATTGATAAATTTTTAATGTCAAGAAGGCAGCGTATTACGGGATTTAGCTTTTAACAATTATATAAAACAATCCGTTTTGGAATACGGTGCAAATCTTCATGGCAGTGAACTATGGTAGCAAGTTGCTGCAATGGAAGTAGAAACCGCATAAAGTGTGGTGTAATTTTTCATAGTAATACAATTATTGCATCAAGCTGTTATAAGTAACAACATTGGGGCAATAGAAACCCTTTTGAAATATGGTGCCAAATCCTTTGATAAAGAACGAAAAGGTGAAATTTCATTAGATTTAGCTCAAGGAAACACAAGAAAATACTAATTGGATGTATGGAAGACCAAGCTAAATCGAAAAAAGAAAGTGCTAGATATAATAGTGTGGGTAGTATTATACCTGGCGTTTTTCTTAGTGTTGGACTGGGTGCTGGTAGTGCTTTAGCAGGTCCCTCTGGTGGCTGTCATATTGGGCGCAATAGCAGTATCTACTCTCATCATTGGAATAGCTGTTGGACTGGCCATATATTCTTAAGTCATGACTATAAAACAGGCTAAATCGATAGAAAAGGCAATTAATTATGAGCTATCTTCTACCTCACAAATAGTAAAGAAACGCTTGCGACTGTGGGTAAAACCCCAACTATGATTAGAAAGAAGTGAAAAAGGCTGGAAACCAGACTTTTTTTGGAGATAAGGGCTATATAAAGAAAGAGCTACTTTGGAAACTCTTCGATAGAGGTTGAAAATTCGTCACTAAAGTAAAAAAGGGTAGAAAAACTCACTAATTTCGCTGAAAGAGAAGATTTTGCTAAGAAAAAGATCGATTGATGAGGCAGTTTTTGACTCCTTGAAAAACAAGTTTAAGATTAAGTGTTCAAGACGTAAGTCACCAACAAATTTCCTAGTTCATATTTTTCCGTCCTGATTTCATATATTCCATTCGGTCAAAAAAGCCCTCTATTTCAACTCCTTTCTTTGTTGGCTAATCCATAGTTGGGGTGTGGAGAAAAGCGAAAACATGCCTAACAAAACCTGTTCTTGCGGTTCTGACCATACACTTGACGAATGCTTTTTATTATATTACTACGGGTAACCGTTTTTTCTTCACCCAGATCCATATCTTTAATCTTTAAAGTTTTGCTGCTCAGTTCTTCATCACCAAAAATAAGCGCAACTTTAGCATCCGCTTGATTTGCTTTTTTTATTCGGGTTTTGAGAGTTCCGCTATACTCATAGGTTACATATAAACCATTTCTGCGCAGCTCATTTGCAAGTGCTAGAGCATGCTCTTCAGCCTCTTTGCCAATAGGGATTAGATAAACAGATCTTTCCTCTTTCACAAAATAGTTGGTCAGTTCCATTATGCGCTCAATACCTCCTGCAAATCCTATTGCCGGAGTATGCTTCCCACCTACTGAAGATACTAGATTATCATATCTTCCCCCTGCAAAAACTGCTCCTTGGCTACCTAAATTTTCTGTGACGAATTCAAACACTGTGTGGCAATAATAATCCAAACCTCGGACTAATTTATCGTTTACAGTATAAGGTATATCAAGAATCGTTAATCCATTTAGTATTTGCTCAAAGAAACTCAAGGACTCTTTTGTATAATATTCACTGATTTTAGGTGCACCAGAGATTATTTCTTTATCTGTCTTGTCCTTGGAATCTAATATTCTGAGTGGGTTCTTAATCAATCGATTTTGGCTATCCTCTGAGAGGTCGTTTTGAAACTTTTTAAAATATGATATCAAGGCTTCTCTATACTTACTTATTGTTTTACCATCGCCTAAAGAGTTAATTTCCAGCTTTACATTTTTATCAATACCAAATTCAGTTAACAGATGCTGAGCAAGTGTAATCAATTCAATATCGGCTTTTGGATCTCCTATACCAAAAGCTTCAAAATTTATCTGATGAAATTGTCTTTGCCTTCCCTTTTGCGGTCTTTCATAGCGAAATGCAGCTCCTGTCGAGAACAATTTTATTGGTGTTTGCAGTTTTTTCTCAATCAAAAGCCTGACAACCGCTGCGGTGAACTCAGGACGTAAAGTTATACTCTTGCCTCCTTTATCATAAAAGGTATACATCTCTTTATTAATGATATCTGAGCTATCACCTAAAGTTTTTGTAAAGACTTCTGTATATTCAAATATTGGAGTTTCAGCAGGTAAAAAGCCATATAAACTTGAAATTTCACTTGCTGTTTGTTGGACATATTTTAATCTATACCATTCATCAAACAGAAGATCTTTTGTCCCTCTAACTGTTCGATTAATCATAGTATAGTCTCTATACCCGAAACTTCTGGTATGTGATAGCACAACATATTTTGCACTCCTTGCTTGAGAGTAAGCGCAGCACTTGGACATCCAGAACAAGCTCCTTGCAGCTCAACATAAACTATTCCGTCTTTATAGCCACGAAATTTGATATCACCACCATCTTGAGCGACTGCAGGTTTAACATAGCTTTCCATCAGCTCTTTTATCCTGTTTACAATTTCTATATCACTTTCATCAAAAAATTCTTTGTCTAGTGTATTGTTACCATTCACCTCTTCCTTATCCAGTGCTTTCCCACCAGAAGTAAAGTGATCCATAATCGTAGTTAAAATTTCCACTTTTAATATATCCCAATTAACACCATCCGGCTTTGTAACTGAAATAAAATCATGACCAAAAAATACTCTTATCGCATGTTCTATTTGAAAGAGGTTTGCTGCTAGTTTAGAATTCTTTACTTCATCCGCATTTGAAAAATCAGCCGTTTCTCCTTCGTTTAAAATTGCAAACCCAG
Source organism: Wolbachia endosymbiont of Mansonella ozzardi (assembly GCF_020278625.1). Taxonomy (GTDB): domain Bacteria; phylum Pseudomonadota; class Alphaproteobacteria; order Rickettsiales; family Anaplasmataceae; genus Wolbachia. The sequence continues at coordinate 22,183 of NZ_JADAKK010000001.1, read as the reverse complement.
GAAGAAATTTTAGCGTGTTTGGATTTGGTGTCTCTTCAATTTGAATGAACATGTTGTTTACCATGGCGACTATAATTGTTACCATTTAATCATAAAATGATAAAAAAATATACATGTCATTCATCTTTTTTGGTTTTTTGTTATTCATAGTAATTACTTTTGTCTTGCCCAGCGCTGTTGTATTTTTTCTCTTCCTGACAAAAAAAAATAACATAAGTTTCATGATGAATTCTATATTGAGTAGATTTTTGAATGAATTCAACGGCAGTAGAAGTTATACTAAAAATGAAGCTGATGATAATATGTCTACAGATGAGGCACTAAAAATATTGGGGCTAAATCCTGAAGCAAGCAAAAACGAGATCAATAGAGCATATCAAAATTTAATGAAGTTAGTTCACCCAGATAAAGGAGGCTCAGAATATTTTGCACAAAAGTTAAATGCAGCACGTGATAGATTGCTGAGGAGATAATAAATCTCTTGTATGATCTAAGCTAAGCAGAAAAAAAGACAAAAGAAGCCCTGGTTGGTATTTATTTCAATATTGATGTTTTATGCCTTCAACGCTGCAATTTAGCTACTTTTAAACACAACTGGTCTAAGATATAATATTTAAGAAATTTGCCAGGCAAAAGAAAGACAATAGAACCCTGAGGTAGCTAGTTATTCCACTCTCTATTTAAAATCCGGCGTTGGGTGATGTCTTAAACGACTTATAAGCGCGTTTCAGCTTATGTATGGAAAGTTTTGAAGTTTTAGACATGCAGTGCACATAATACGAAAAATTAAACAATAGTATGCCAAATACAAGTTTTCTTGTCATTTTAACCTGCACAGATTGGAAGTTAAATAATAGCTTCAATACTATAACAAGAGTGACAGCGAAGGTTGTTAAGCAAATTTTGCATTTAACCTGTTTTCATAGCTACTTGGATGACATGACTAGTCTTGTTGATTTACTTAAACAAACAATTATTGAAATAAACTCTTGATTTGTTTTTTGAGCCTTTTAAGGCAAACTTGTCTGCCAGCGTATTCAGAGTGCACAGATGACCTGCATTTTTTTCTATCGAAGTTGACCAAAGCAAAACCTATTGCAGCCGTATGCTTACACGGACCAAAATATACAAATGCAGGACAGGAACACTTCCCACTAAGGAACGTACCATGTACCATAGTGTTACCCGATATACAGTTGATCCAGCTACCTTTGATTCGCTTTGAGATTCATCAACAGATATAATTTCTACTCTCCCCTTGTTGAAATAGTCCCTCCCTTTGAAGAGGTAAGATTCTTTAATAAAGCCTTTGATATCTCTGTGATACAATCTCATTTTGACCCCCTTTATGAAGCCTTAAAATTTCTAACATATCTTTTCTTCCATAAAAAATTATTAACTCGCTACAACTTTTATATGGTCTTGAAGATGATTTTATAATGTTACGTATCTGGTATTCGTTAATTGCATCTAGTACCAAATATCAATGGTAGCAAAGACAAATTGAAAAAAGCGCTCTTTGCCTATAACTGGATGTTTAAGCGAATTTATGATGTGTTTATTTGCCTTTTCAATAACAAAAATTAGTATTACTCCAAAGTTTAACCCACTACAACTTTAATATGGCGTTTCTTTCCTGCGGATAGCTTTACGAACGGCTGATCTTTAAAGCTCTCGAAATTTATTATATAGTTAACATCGTTTATAGTATTATTATTAACTTTGCATCCATTGCCCTGTATTAAACGCTTTGCGGCACCTTTTGAGGGTCCAAGACCGGTATCGTGTAGTAGGTCTACTAAGGGTATGCCATTTGCAACTTGTTCTTTTGTTATAACATAATCAGGGAGCAATGAACTATCTTCATTTTCAAAAGCCAAAACTGCAGCTGATCGTGCAATTTCTGCTTCTTTTTCACCATGACATATTTTTGTTACTTCTGTTGCCAAAACTTTTTTCGCTTCATTTATTTCTTGATACTTTAGAGATTCTAGTTTTTTAATCTCGTCAATTGGCAAATCAGTGAGTAATCTCAAAAAACGTCCTAAATCTTGATCATCAACATTGCGAAAATATTGCCAATAATCGTAAGGCTTTAGCATATTACTATCAAGCCACACCGCTCCGCTTTCAGTTTTGCCCATTTTTATCCCTTGAGCATTCAATAAAAGAGGGGAAGTAAGACCAAACAATTCAGGTAAGTTCAACTTTTTGCCAAGTTCAATTCCATTTACTATATTTCCCCACTGGTCTGATCCTCCAATTTGCAGACGACAGCCATACTTTCTATTCAATTCAACAAAATCATAAGCCTGCAACAACATGTAGTTAAACTCGAGAAAGCTTAGATTTTGTTCTCTATCAAGCCTAATTTTTACACTGTCGAAACTTAGCATACGATTTACAGAAAAATGTTCCCCTATATCACGTAAAAAATCTATGTATTTTATATTGTCCAGCCAATCTGCATTATTTACTATTACTGCACCAGTCTTTCCATCATCAAAAGATACCATTTTTTCCAGTACCCTCTTTATACCAGATGTATTTTGCTTGATGTTTTCTATGGGTAAGATGCTCCTTGCTTTATCTTTAAAAGATGGATCTCCAATCTTAGTTGTACCGCCCCCAAGTAAGACTATTGGCTTGCACCCAAATTTTTGTAGGTGGCGTATCATCATAATCTGAATTAGGTGACCAGCATGAAGACTTGGTGCTGTGCAATCAAACCCGATGTATGCAATTATATGATTATCTTGCAATAATAGTCGATCTAACCCCTCAGCGCCTGCACACTGATATAGGTACCCCCTTTCTTGGATAAAATTCAAAAACTCGGATTTATGTTTCATGGTTTGCTTTTGTTAATTAAAGTGATTTTAATCTATTAGTCTTACAAATGAAGGAAAGTTAACTCCACAGTTCTTCTATTTTATAATACTCCCTTACTTCCGGTCTGAATATGTGAACCATTATCCCTTGACAATTCACAATTACCCAATTGCCTTCATCTATACCTTCTACTTCTGCTTTATCATGTGGCTTGAGGTTTTTTATTATATGCTCAGCCAATGCTTTCACATGGCGGCTCGAATCACCGGATGCAATAATCATATGTTTTGCAATAACGGTTTTATTCTGCACATCAAAAGTGAGTATATTATGACCTTTGTTTTGGTCTATGATACTTGCAATCATGTTTTTTATTAACTCTGTATCACCAGATACACCAGCTGTCATCTTAAATTATATAATTTGTTTATAATTATATACTCAAAATTTCTAAACATGAACTACTTTTAATATTACTAAGACCAAATTGTTCATGCTTTTGATGCAACAGTATATACAATACATATCCTTTTATATATAACTTAAGGGTGATTTTCTAATAGTGTATTTATCATGAGCAAGACTCTTGTTTACTTAACCGGCTTTCCAGGTAGTGGTAAGTTTACTGTTGCACGAAAACTGAGTGAGATTATTGATGCAGTGATAGTAAGTAGTAATCTACTCAACAATGTTACACTTAACGTAGTTAAATTACCAAACGCTGAAGTTTCCGATGACCTATGGGAAAAATTTTTGCGGTTAGAGAAAATATGCTAGCGGTACTAGGAGAACATCACATAAAATCAAGGCATTATATATTTACAAATGAGTTAATAGATGGTGATTCTTACGACAAAAGAATATACAGCTCAATGGTGAATTTAGGTGAAAAAATGGGTGTAGAAATTCTTCCTGTAGTATTACATTGCGATAATGAAGAACTAGTAAAGCGTGTTGAATCAAAAAAGAGGTATCAGGAAGGTAAAATTACTGATTTAGATTTTGCCATAAAAAGGACTAGAGAAAAAAGGCTATTTGTACCTGAAGGTTCACTTGAAATTGACAATTCGAACTTGAGTGCAAAGGAAGTTGCAGAAAGAACTGTTGAAGGTATGGATAATGGAGAAAAATTAGTTAAAACTTCTGTAAATAATTTAACAGAACGGTACTCGTGGTTGAACGGAAAGATAAGTATCGTCCTTGTGTTGGCATAATGCTGTTTAACAAACAAGGGCACGTTTTTGTTGGAAAACGCTTTGATAGCGACTTTTGCTGGCAAATGCCGCAAGGAGGGGTTGATAATGGTGAAGAGCTCGAACATGCAGCGTTACGTGAGTTGCTAGAGGAAGTTGGTACTGATAAAGCAGAGATTATAGCCGAAAGTAAGAGTTGGATATACTACAACTTACCTGAGGAATTTATACCAACTTGTTGGAATGGGAGATATTCTGGCCAAAAGCAGAGATGGTTCTTAATGAAGTTTTGTGGAGAGGATAAGGACATTAGCATTAACTATACTGATCATCCAGAGTTCAAAGAATGGCGTTGGCAAAGTATAGATGATTTGGTAGCAAATGCTATATCCTTTAAAAAGGAAGTTTATAAAACAGTAATAGAAGAGTTTTTTTCTCAAATAAAAGCCTCTATTATTAAATGGAAATTATAATAAGTTTATGATAGTAGATTCTCATTGCCATTTGATTTATTTTTCTGATGATGAAATACCGAAAGTAATTTCTAGGGCAGAGCAAAATGATGTAAAAGTTTTACATAATATATGTGTGAGCATTGATGATGTTCCTAAGTTGTTAAAAATTTCTTCATCCTATAATTACGTTTACTTCTCTGTCGGTGTGCATTCACTTGATACTACTGTAGAAAACGGTGAGTGCATACGTGTTGATGAACTAGTTGAATTTGCCAAGAATCAAAAGGTAATTAGCATCGGCGAAACCGGATTAGATTTTTATAAATCTAATAACAGAAGCAATCAGAAAAAAAGTTTCGCATTTCACATAGAGACAGCAAGAATAACTGGGTTGCCTTTAGTCATTCACACTAGAAATGCTGATGATGAAATGATTGATATGTTAAAGTCAGAAATGAAGAATGGCACTTTTAGTGGAGTAATGCACTGCTTTGCTTCTTCGAGAGAGCTTGCTTATCAAGCTATGGATTTGGGATTGTATATTTCATTTTCTGGAATTATTACTTTTAGGAATGCTAGCTTATTGAGAGAAATTGCGCAGGATGTACCACTTGAGCGTGTTTTAGTTGAAACTGACGCACCGTATCTGTCACCTGAACCTTACAGAAGGAAAAAAAACGAGCCAGCAATGGTAAAATATGTTGTGGATTGCTTGGCAAAACTGCGGGATGAGTCACCCAATAAAGTAGCAAAGGTAACTACAAGCAACTTTTTTAGGCTGTTTGCGAAACTCAAGCTTAACGAAATTTTACAAAATTATTAGTTTACTTATAAATAAAAAGATTTCACTAAATCTTTTACTGCTTTCACAGATTGGTTGAACATTTCTTGTTGTTTACTATCTTCCATTTTAATCTCTAAGACCTTTTCAACTCCGTTTTTTCCAATAATTGCAGGAACGCCAATGAATAGGTCTCTCACATTATATTCACCACTGAGATAAGCAGCACATGGTAGTATACGCCTTTTATCTTTTAAATATGATTCTAGCATACATATGGCTGAAGAGGCAGGAGCATAGTACGCAGATCCAGACTTCAGTAAATCAACTATCTCTTTTCCACCATTACGAGTACGCTTGACTATTTCATCAACTTTTTTCTGTGTAATGAAGCCCATATCAATGATTTGGGTAAGAGGAATGCCAGCAACGGAAGCACAGTGAATTAGTGGTACCATAGTGTCACCATGTCCTCCAAGCACGAAAGCAGATATATCTTCAATTGAGATGTTTAACTCACTTGCAAGAAAATAGCGAAAACGAGAGGAATCAAGCACTCCTGCCATTCCAACAATCATGTGAGTTGGAAGGCTTGAAGATTTATGCACCACTGAAACCATGGCGTCCAAAGGATTGGTAACCACTATTACGAATGCGTTTGGAGAATATTTTTTAATGTTTTCACCAACCTCCTTCATTACTTTGGCATTAGTTTGGAGGAGATCGTCTCTGCTCATTCCTGGTTTTCTTGCAATACCAGCGGTTATTATAATTGCATCGGAGTTTTTTATATCTTCGTACCTGTTTGTACCAGTGATGCTAGTATTAAACCTGTCAATAGAGGACGATTCTGCAATGTCAAGTGCTTTACCTTGCGGTATCCCATCACTGATATCAAGCAAAACAACGTCACCAAATTCCCTAAGCGCAATCATATGGGCAAGAGTTCCACCGATATTTCCTGCACCAATCAAAGATATTTTTTTTCTCTGTACTGTCATTTTCTACTCCTTCATATTTACTTTTGTAGCTTTACCTTTCCAAGGGGATAAACTGTTAAACATCCGAAAATCCTGTGGCAAATCTATAGGATTATACACAACTTTTTTTGCTTCTATGTCATACCTAACTTCCTCATAACCAGTGAGAGGAAAATCTTTTAACATTGGATAACCTTTGAACCCATAATCCGTTAGGATCCTACGCAGATCGGGGTGATTAGAGGATTCTATTCCGTACATATCGAAGACTTCGCGCTCAAGCCATGAAGCTGTACTGAATATGTTCGCTACACTTGGAGGCATATCACTTTCATATAGCTGAAGCTTTATATTTACCCTGATGTTGTATACAATGCTGAGCAAGTTGTATATTAGCTCAAAACGTTTTTTTCTATCTGGATAATCAACTCCAAAAATATCAACTAATAATTCAAACCTGCATTTCTCATCATCACGTAGAAAGAGTAAGTGATTTTCAATATCCTCTAAAGCTGAATACATCACAATAGTACCATCACCTTGCTGAGTGCATTCACATTTGGTCTTCTTTTGTATATATTTTGCAGTTTTATTCATGTTGCATATTCTGGGTTCGTTTTATTTTATTTTGTAAGCATAGCATTCCATATAGCAATGCCTCAGCGGTTGGGGGGCATCCAGGAACATAAACATCAACCGGTATAATTCTATCACAACCACGGACTACTGAGTAAGAGTAATGATAATAACCACCACCATTTGCACAACTGCCCATGGATACAACATACTTTGGATCTGCCATTTGGTCGTAAACCTTACGCAACGCTGCTGCCATTTTGTTAGTTAGCGTCCCAGCAACAATCATAACGTCTGCTTGCCTTGGACTTGCACGAAACATTATGCCGTATCTATCAAGATCGTAACGACTGGATGCAGCGTGCATCATCTCCACTGCACAGCATGCAAGGCCAAATGTCATTGGCCACAGTGAGCCAGATCTTGCCCAATTCATTATATAGTCTATAAAATCGCCAAATTTAGTGACAAGAAACCCTTCTTTCTTATAACGACCCCAATCATCATTAGATAGAATTCGACCTATCATAAACTTACTCCCATTCTAATGCACCTTTACACCACTCATAGATAAAGCCTATAGCGAGTATTGCAAGAAATATCATCATAGACCAAAATCCACAATAACTTATTTTAGGTAAAGAAACAGCCCAAGGAAAAAGAAAAGCAATTTCTAAGTCAAATATTATAAATAATATCGAAACTAAGTAAAACTTAATGTCAAAATTCTTTCTTGCTCTTGATAAAGGGTTGGAACCGCACTCGTATGTCGAAAGTTTTTCACTATCAGGATTGCTCACTGCAAGAAACATCGGCAATATACCCAAAGCAAGAGATACTATGATTGATACGCAGATAAAAATTACTATGGTTAAATATTCACTCATTTAACAAAATATATAGAAAGCAACACTATAAACTTACGTGCTTTCCTAATCTTTTACCACCTAAAATATGCACATGAAAATGCAATATAACTTGTTCTCCATTTTCACCGTAGTTAGTAACTAACCTGTATCCTGTTTTTTCTAGATTATACTTATGTGTTATCTCTCTTACAATTTTAAAGAAGCTTACTATCTCCTCTGCAGAGGCTTTTAGAATAAAGTCATCATATGAAATATATTGACTTTTTGGTACGACTAAGATGTGAACTGGTGCGTCAGGATATTTATCATAAAACGCCAACACATCCTCACTTTCGTACACCTTCTCACAAGGCAGCTCACCCCTTAATATCTGAGCAAAAATGTTAGTGCCATCATAACCTTTATTGCTCATACTTTAAGGTAATTTCCCCCTTTTTTGTTCTTTCACAAAAGGTGTAGATAACAGTTCCTTCGTTTCGTTATTAGAGGCATTTCCTTTAAAACGTAGAAAATTTTCAGGCTCGTCACCAATAACTTCTCTCACTTGGTTTTCCATATCTTGTGATAGTCGTATTCTTGTAGGGGATATAATTTCTTTACCATAAGGAAAACTGTTAGGATTACTCATGTTAAAAGACTCTGTTATACTTTCTGAAAACTGCTCTGGTGGCTTTTCTTTAGACTTTACAGCCTCTGCTGATTTGTTCTGAACATCATACTCTTGATACAACTTTTCCGCGATACCATGTAGTAGTTTCCGGTCTGTGTGAATTTTAAACTCTCCACCGGTGATTCCCGCCAGGTTTTTGAGACTGTAATCAACTTCATTATAAACTACTTTAAGAACAAGATCTTTTATCTCTCCCGGGCTCTTTCCTTTGTGTTCAGGATTGTTTTTAATATCGTTGGTAATTTTCTCAACATCAACTTCAATTACAACTTTATTTTCTCCTCTAAAGACACCTATGCTTGAAAACTTGTTTTCCTTATTTAATTCTTCTATCTTACCTAATTGTTCTGGCGTCAAATAAGGTATATCTCCCGTCAAAGTTCTTGACGCTAAGAAAGTTACCTTTTCTTTCCCTCGTTTTGTTATTTTTATACCAAGATTCTCACTAGCTTTTGTAGTTTCTATAGTTGGGTCGTATTTCCTTTCTTCTGCAGGTACATCCATACCAACAGCTTTCTTTAACGAAACTTTGGCATCATGTTTCATTTCACCCAACGAAGCAAACGGCTTTTTTATAGGGTAAATGAGTGCTTTAGGCACAAGAAGAATTACGCCTTTTGTAGTTTCCACAGCTTTTTTAACTGCCTGGCTTGCCTTAGCCCAGATAGACTTTTCATTTGAGTCATTTTTTTCTTTTATCATATACATGCCCCCGAGATGCTCTCCACAATTAAACGCTATAACACACTTCAATTATAGATGAAAACATTTAAACTTTTATGTCCATTATAAGATGAATTTATAGGGGTTGCAACTATTATTTACAAATTTTCTTAAGCATGTAGTATTTTTGCTACTTTTTTGTTCAATTTGTTTTAAGGTTAAATTATGTTCAAGTGGAACACAAATAATATCATCGATGCTACTGGCGGAAGAAAAGTGGGTAGTCGTAATTTGGTACATAGCTTGAATATTTCAACAGATACAAGAAGCATAAAAGAAGGTGATGTATTTATTGCTCTTAAGGGAAAGAACTTTGATGGACATGATTTTTTACACGAAGCATTTTTGAAAGGGGCAGCAGCTGCAGTAGTAAGCGAAGGCAAATATAGAAATCTTCCTCTAATTGTTGTGCAAGATACTCTCAAAGCTTTGCATGATGTGGCATCATATTACATTAGAAATGTTCTTGTTAGTGCTAAAGTTATTGCAATCACAGGTAGTGTAGGGAAAACTACTACAAAGGATATGCTGCACACTGTTTTATCGCAATATGGAGTGTCTCATGTAAACGAAGGTAACTTGAATAATAATATAGGATTGCCTTTGACGGTTCTGAAAGCTCCAGAAAATTGCCAGTACTTAATTCTTGAAATGGGGATGAATAAAGCTGGTGAAATAAAAGAATTATCGAAGATTAGTAATCCTGATATCGCAGTTATTACCAACGTAGAGCCTGCACATGTTGAAAAATTTTCGTCGCTACTTGATATCGCACAAGCAAAATTGGAAGTTCTGTATGGCATAAAAAACAACGGTATTTTGGTTTTGAACGGAGATAACAAATATTATGACTATTTCTCATCACATGCCAATAGAAATGTAATAAGTTTTGGTAAAGATAAAAGTGCTACTGTTCATTTATTAGACCTCATGAGAAATGATGGCGAGCTGAATTTAAAAATTAGACTGAATAATAATCCGATCATAAACTGTAGTTTATCTGCGCAAGGTGAACATTTTGCGTACTCTGTGTTAGCTGTTGCAGTAGTTGTACAAAGTCTCGGACTTGACTTATCGAAATTACCACTTGCACTTGAGAATTTTAGTGTAACCAAGGGCAGAGGTAGTGTTCACAAAGCTAAATACAATGGGAGGTATGTACATTTGATTGATGATTCTTATAACGCCAATCCTGCTTCAATGAAAGCTGCAATAAGGACTTTAGGTACATATTCTAATCGGAGAAAGGTAGCATTACTCGGTGATATGCTAGAACTTGGGAATAAAAGCGTAATATTTCATACGAAGTTGCTTGATTTTATCCTAGAATGTAGTGTGAGTAAAGTTTACACGGTCGGTAAATTTATGTTAGAATTATACAGACTTTTGCCAAGCAATATAAAAGGCACACATTTTAGTGACACCAATCAATTGAAAAGTGATTTGGCTAATATTGTTCAGAATAATGATGTAATTCTAGTTAAAGGCTCACGTGGAATGAAAATGGATCTTATAGTAGAGAGATTCATAATAGAATATTAAATAAAATACTGTATTAATTTAGGGCTAAGTTATTAGAAGTTTTAATCGTGATAAAACGTGTAGTTATTTTTGGTGGAACAGGGTTTATAGGAAAATATATCGTAAGACGTCTGGCAGCAGCGGGGTATTTGATAAGAATATTTACTCGTAACCATGAGAAAGCCGCTTGCCTGAAACTATGTGGAAATTTAGGGCAAATATCAGTACTTAAAGGTGATTTTTCTAATGAAAAATCAATTTTGGAAAGTGTAGAGAAATGTGATGCAGTCATAAGCTTAGTAGGAATATTATATGAGACAAAAAAGCGTGATTTCTATGCCATTCATGTTGGCATAGCTGAAAGAATAGCAAGAGCTGCAAAGATAAAAAATGTACCCATGATGATACATTTTTCTGCTATGGGGATAGAAAATAGCAAGCTGTCAAGATATGCCAAAAGTAAATTGGAAGGTGAAAAAGCTGTAACTTCAGCATTTCCAGAAGCAATAATAGTTAGGCCCAGTCTTGTATTTGGCAAAGAAGATAGTTTCTTTAACAAATTTGCGAAGTTAGCGACAACTCTTCCTTTTTTGCTGCTAATTGGCGGTGGAACAACTAAATTTCAGCCAATATGTGTAACTGACCTGGCTGAAGTGGTATATCGTATCATCAACCTTAACAAAAAAGATAAGAAAATCTACAATATAGGCGGACCAAAGATCTATTCTTTTAAAAGCCTATTAAAGTTTATTTTGAATGTTACCAACAGAAAGTGCTTGTTAGTCAACGTACCTTTTTCAATAGCCAAGTTAATAGCTTTCTTCTTAGAAAGCAGGATCATTTCTATGTTGCTAAAGCCTATAACTGGTAACACAAATCCCATGCTTACTCGAGATCAAGTGAAAGTTATGATGAGTAGTTCAATCGAAAAATCAACTGACCTTGAAACAATAAAAATCCGTCCATTATCAATTGAAAATATAGTGCCAGAATACTTGAAGGTTTATAGAAAGTATTGAGGAGAAAGCATAGCAAATGTTGCCAGAAGGTTTAAAACTGGCAAGGCAGCTTTATATGAGTGGAGAAAAAGGAGTAAGGAAACAGGAGTTTTTGGTCAAAAAAAGCCTGGAGGCGTGGGTTATAATTATAAAATTACCAACTGGGGTGCACCTGCTTATACCGATTCCTACTATATAAAAAGTGAATAGACAACAGTGGAAAAAAGTCATAACGTCATCTAATAGAAACAAAAAACTACTTGACAACTTTCGCCATTACCTTTATCGTAGTATTGAAGCTATTGTTTATCTTCAGTCCATACAGATTAAACAACAAAAAAACTCAATGTACTTGGCGTACTGTTGTTTAATTTTTTGCACTATGTGCACCTCATGCCTTTATAAACTTTCAAGGTTTTTACCTAGTATAAGCTAAAATGCGTTTGTTAAAGCGTTTAAGACAATAAAAAAAATGCCAATTTAAAAGATAGATAGTGAATAACTAGCTAACGGGGTTTCTTTTGCTTTTTTTGTGTAGTTTAGGTTATGCAACATGTCCATTTTCTGTTTCACTATGAAACAATTGAATTGACTTTATATGGACAATCAGTATAACTTAGTTAACTTGTATTGACTCTTTCGTCTAGTGGTTAGGACACCACCCTTTCACGGTGGTAACACGGGTTCAAATCCCGTAAGAGTCACTAGTTATGTTTTATGGGCCTCTCTTTATAATTCTTTTAGCGTAATGTAAATCAGCTCCGATAGCCCGTTTTAATTACCCATAGGACTTTTTGCTTCTAATTATTTACTCAAAGTTTACCATTTGCTTTCCACAAGCTGTTAATTTTCCACTATTTTTCTCAAAAAGGTGGGACTTTTTTGCTATTTTAAGAAAAGTCAATAAATGAATTTTTGTGACACCAAAGAGGACCTGTTTTTTGCATGAACGTAGTTGACCTAGTCAAGATTCAATTCAATATTAAAGAAGCGTAGAGTAGTAAACCACACCTGCAATGCACCAACCCTACGTTCCTTACTTTTTCATACCCAGCCTTAATAATTAGCAACCCCATGAAGCTGGCCAGTTACTGGTTCTGCTTTACTACTACCTACTACCACCAGAACGTGAAGAGCTCATTGACTGATTACGCGATATTGGCTGCACCTCATCCAGTTGACTATCTGGATAGCTTTCTTCTCTCGATCTGACTACTCCGGTTTGATGCCTCTCATAATCCTGTACAAAATCTTGTAACTGTTCATTATTACTTGGCGAATGTTTCCTGAGAGCTAAGCTATGTACTTTATGCTGAATGACTTTACACTGATTCAAGGAATTCCCTGTAAGCTCAACGTAAACTTTTGCAAGCAACTGAGAGTCAATTAGTGCTCCGTGTAATTCTCTATTCTCCAGCGATATATCAAAACGCTTACATAATGCACTTAGAGATGCAGGTGACCCTGGAAACTTTTTTCTCGCAAGTGGCAATGTATCCGTCACTCTGTCTGAAGAGATTAACCCAGCATTTAGTTTACCAAATTCCATATTCAGTAACCTAACGTCGAACGGAGCGTTGTGAATTACCAAGATATCGCTAGATATAAATTCAAGGAATTCAAGTGCAACCTTTGAAAATAATGGCTTACCTTTTAAAAATTCTTCACTAATAACATGAGTCCCAAATACATGTTTGTCTATATGCCCTTCTGGATTGATATACCGGTGGAATACTTTGCCTGTTGGGATACGGTTAATCAATTCCACACACTCTATTTCAATAATACAGTAACCATATCTGGTACTAAGATCAGTAGTTTCAGTATCAAGTACTATTTCACGTAGCTTATCTTGTTTGGGAAGCGCTACTTCCATATTATGCTGTTCACTTAACCT